>NZ_CADFEO010000011.1:0-269950 GCF_902833075.1 Burkholderia sp. BCC0405 | reverse complement strand
CCAGACGCTCACTCGCGAAGCGAGTTTGCCATGTCGTAATGAAACGCGAATCGCATCGCAATTCGGTCATGATCGCCCCGCGCGAGACCCCTTCGTCGAGCAGCAAGATCAACCGCGCTCGCCTCACTTGGCCGACCGCCATCGTTCGGCTGCGCTGCATCGACAGCAGTTCTTCCCGCTCGGCTTCGCTCAGATTCATTTTGCCCATGCACCATTAGATCAGTGCAATTTCATTGGTTCAATGGACTAGCCGCTACGTGCCGACGCATGTCCGCGTTTATCCCGATCTGCTTTCATATACCGCACACGGCGAGACGTTCGATCTCGGCAACTATGCGGCAGTCCTTGTCTGCGGCGAGGAAACATACGGTCACAACAAAGTACGAACCGTCAACAATCGCGGTGAGGCGTTTTCGGCAATCGAGCGTTAAAGAGGAGGGACGGGAAATGATGGATGCCATTCGCAAAATTTACGTCGAGGAGCTCAGGCTGCCTCATTTCAAGGATTCCGACGATTTCTTCGATGTAGGTGGCCATTCGCTGATCATGGCATCCATTCAGCGTCGATTGAATGACGAACTCAAACTCGATGTGGCGATGGATACGCTGTTTCGCTATCCGACACTGGACGCGTTGAAATCGCACATCTTTGCGACACCGTAACCGGACGCTTGTCACCATTGCGGTAATGGAATAAATGTATGGAAACGAAATTCGCCTGTTTTCAGGATGTCGGCGACGGCGATGCACCATCGCTCTCTCAACGACGCAACCAGCTATATGCGGAGTTTGTCCAGCGAGCGAAGAACATGGTGCTTATCCAGTCGGAGACAAAGGATCTGATCGCGCCGCTCAACACGCTGCTCGACGCGAACGTTCTCTTCTTCAATCGCGTTGGCGATGATCGGTTCGACATCTGTTACGGGCCATCTTCGGTCGCTGCCAATACGTTGAGCAATTCGATTCCGCGTTGGTCGGACAAGATCGCCGCCCGAATCAAGAAGTCGCTGCGCAGTTCGAGTGGAGCGATCTGCAAGCTCGAGGTCGACGGCAGTGACGAACATGTCGATGTATTCGTGACGGACTGGAGTTCGTGTACGGGGGCCTGCGCGCTGGCGTTGCATGCTTACCACCCGTTCGTCAGAACCATCTCGTATCACGGAGGCAGCGGCAACTATTTCACCGGACGCTATGTGCGCAATCCGCTGACGGGGGATTTGATGTCGATATGGGTTGCTGATTGGGTCAAGCCCGACTTCGGCACGGGTGCTGTATTGGTCAACCCGGCACACAATCGAGCGGATCTCGAATTCGCTCGGCGGGTCGGGTTGCCGATCCGGTTCGCATTGTCGCTGCAGCAGGACGTCGACGAGTATTCCCGTCCCGTTCCGCCGGTGCTGAAGACCGGGTTTGCCATTCGTACGGGTTTTCTGGACGGCAAGTGGGCAGATCAGGTTCATAACGAAACCCTGAACGTGCTGTTGCGCAAGGGCGTGGCGATCCAGCATGAAGACAACCGGTTGCCGAGTCAGGTTATCGGACGGATCGAATTGCTCGTCGAACGCGACGAATCCTGCCAGTTCTGGAACCGCAGCACTGGTGAGTTCATTCTGGCGAACCGCGATACGGCCGGCAATCCAGACATCGTTCCGGTACGTCTGACCTGTCATCCGGTGTTTCAGGCGGCTGTTACGGCAGTCTTGTTCAAGCCGGAGTACCTGCAAGTCGATTCGACCACGAGCAAGAATCACTTGATTGTCCTTGCGCCCCTGATCTATGACTTGGCGGGCCTTCAAGGTTTCGTGCCGCTGGAAATTCTCGAACCGGCGGAATACGCGGGGCAGCGGGACATCGACGAAGCGATGAAGCTGGCGCTGTTGGTCGGCGAGGCGCCGGGCAAGGTGCTTGTCGTTCGAAAGACACTGCTGGAGCAGGTGGAGAGCTTCCGGAGCGGCGTGAGGGCGGTTCATACCAAGTTGGCGAAGGACGGGGAGGTGCCTCCAGTGGCGGTTTATACGGCGCTGGAAAGAGCCGATCCCGTCGGTGCCTTCAAGGAGCTTTACCACTGGCAAAAGCACATTCTCGGTACGGACTTGCCGGTCCATGCGGATCGCTATCTGTCGGTGCTGGGCACGCTTGGGGTCGAGAGGTTCGCTTAGATCAAGACAGGAGGGGGCATGGAGATTTTTCTTTACGCTTTCAGCGTGATGTACAGCCCGGGGCCCGTCAATGCGCTTGGACTCAATGCGGGTTTGACCGGGCAGATTCGGCGCACGATCGGTTTTTTCGTCGGTGTCGGCATTGCGATGTTCATGCTGTTGTTGATTTTCGGTTATACGGGGGAGGCATTGATATCGACGAAGTGGCTGCCCTATATCGCACTGATTGGTGCGGTCTATACGTTCTATCTGGCGTTCAAGATGATGAAGTCGAAGGTCGATACGAGCACGGGCGCGAGAGACCGGGCTTCGTTGGGCCCCAACCTTACCTTCCTCAACGGGTTCATTATTCAGGCGCTCAATCCCAAAGGGATGCTGGTGGTGTTGCCGATCACGACCGTGATGTTTCCGTCCGCCAACATCCGTGGCGTGATGATCCTGATCGTATCGGCGCTGATAGCGATCGGAGGGGCCGGTGCGCCAGGCGTCTACTCGGCGTTAGGGGTTGTCGTCGGCAGAAAAATCAAGAACGACGATTACTTCAATCTATTCAACCGATTGATGGGTGTCCTGCTGGTCGCAGCCGGTGCCTTCATGTTTTACGACTTTCTCGAGGGTGTCAAACTGATCTGACCGACATGCATAATGAAACTCACTTCTGATCCTTTCGTTGCCTGGTCGGATGTCCCGCTTGAAACGCTGAACGAGTACATTCAGCGGCAGGTGGTGTCCGGAGATCAACTTACGCTTGCCATGCTTCATATGAAGGCCGGCGCATGGGTAGCGACCCATTCTCATCCCAATGAGCAACTCACGTACATCCTGAGCGGAAAGGTGTTGTTTCGGTATGGGACAAGCCTTGAACACGAGGCGGTCGTTTCGGCCGGGGAGCTTTTCCATATCCCGGCGGGCGTCCCGCACAACGCAAAATGTCTGGAAAACGCAATCGATCTGGACATCTTTACGCCGCCGCGGACCGATTGGGATACGGTCGATGGGAATCGTTATTTTTTAGCCGGCGACGCGGCGGCCAAATTCGAGATCAAAGGCGTATGAACACCGCGAGCGGTCAGGGTCTGCGAAGATGGCTGGTTTCATCCGGCTCGCATCTTACGGCATCGTCAAGATTGATCTGCTTTCCTTACGGTGGCGGGGGAGCATCCATTTACCGGGAATGGCAATCCGAGCTTGGCGATGCCGTCGATGTGTGTGCGGTACAGCTTCCCGGCCGAGAAGGTCGTTTTGGCGAGACTGCATGTACGGACATCGATGAGCTCCTGGAACCGATGCTGGCGGAGATACGACCTCTGTTCGATCGACCGGTATTTCTATTCGGTTACAGCATGGGAGCCGCCCTTGCCTACAAACTGGCGGCCTACTGTCGGAAAAAGAGGATCCAATTCGATCTAAGAGGGCTCATTTGCTGCGCGAGAAAAGCGCCGGGCAGACAGCCGGGCCCTGATGCGCTGGCTCACTTGAGCGACGAGGCATTCTTGCTGCACATCGTCAGTCTAGGGGGCGGGGAGGTTGCCGTGCATTTTCGGAACAAGGACTTGCGCAACATCGCCCTTCGATTGCTCAGGGCGGATTTCCTGCTGTCCGCAAGCATTCTTGAACCTGACGACGGCGTACTGGATGCACCGCTGATCGCCATTGGCGGTGCCTCCGATCCGACGGTCTCGCTCGACGAGCTTGGCGCGTGGCGCCGGCTTACCAGCGGGAAATTTACGCAGTTGGTGCTCCCGGGCGGTCACTTCTTCATGAACGAGGACATCGATGCCTTCTTGAACGTCCTTCGCGGCATCGTGGGGACGGAACGCGAGCCCCTCTCTAGATTCTGAGCATGGGCAGCGCTGCCTGGTTTCCTCCTCTTGCGGATGCGCGGAAAGAACATCCGCAGCGAGATAATATCGTGGGGTTGGAATGAGATTTTCAGCTTCATTGCTCGAAATGGCGGGCGCCGCGGCACTGATTCTTATGATTCCGGGGCCCACTAATACTTTGCTGTTTGTTTCCGGGCTACGTGCCAGACTGCGAAGCACCTTGCCACTTGTTGCTGCCGAAGCGCTTGGATATATCACTGCGATTTCGGCGTTCGGCTTCTTGCTGGGTTTCGCGTCCGGCCAGTTTGCTTGGTTGCAAACTGTCATCAAGGGGGGCAGTGCGGCGTACATCGGTTGCCTTGCTCTGAAAATGTGGTCGCAAAGTCATCTACCGGAAGAACGCGTCGATCGCATCGTCAGCACGAAGGATATGTTGGTGGCAACGTTGACAAACCCGAAAGGGCTGCTGTTCGCGAGTACTATTTTTCCAGCTGAATCATTTCGGACAACACAGAATTTTTCTGCTGCGATGATCTGCTTTCTGGAGATTCTGATTCCCATCGGCGTCGGGTGGGCAAGCCTCGGCAGCGCGTGCAATCAGAGCGATAGCCTGATAGAGCAAATGCCGAGGCTCCTGCGCGTTGCCTCGCTCGTACTCATGTTGCTGTCGGGCTCGGTGATGTATTCGATGATCAAGGCGTACGCGTTAAACCTGGTTTGAGCCAGGTGGGGGTACTGTTTCGATTCAAGGTTGGCTCTGGTGCTGGCTCGCGAAGATGCCGCGTATCGCCAGCCATTTGGCCGGCGACAGGCCGAACGCCTTGCTGAACTGGCGTGTCATGTGGCTTTGATCGTAGAACCCCGCGTAGATGGAGGCTTCCGCCAGCGAATCTCCGAGCAGGAGACGGTTCTTCACGATATCGAGACGCCGCATCGTTATATAACGGTGCGGGCTGGTGCCGAATAGATCGCGGAAATCGCGGGACAGGCTCCAGCGATCCCGGCCTGAGTGGCCGGCCAATTCCTCGAGGGTGATCTGACGTTCCAGTGAATCGTGGATGAATTCCATCGCGAGCTTGCCGGCCCGATAATCGGGCGTAACCCTTTTGCTCTTCTGGCCGCTGGCGATGCCGAGGGCGATGGTCAGGTCGTACAGCGCGTCGTCTTCCTCGAGCGGGGTGAGTCGATTGTCGAGGTTCTGCAGCAGGGCATCGGTTGCCTTGAATAGCCGAGGATCCCGGGAGATCCCTTCGGGAATGAACGGCAACGATTTTCCGCCCAGGACTTGCTGGATCAGAGAGGGGGCGATATAGATCATCCGGTACTGGAACCCGTCGGTGGTTCCGGCATGACCGTCGTGCTCTTCGTCAGGGTGAAGGACCATCGTTCCGTTCGGCAGGCTATGCCGCAAGGTTCCGCGGTAATGGAAGCTTTGCACGCCCGCCAGTGTCCGGCCGATTGCGTAGGTATCGTGTCGGTGAGGGGAGTAGGCTTGTCCCGCAAAGTAGGCTTCGATGCGCTCGAGTTTCCCGATTTGCGGCTGGTAGATCCAATCATTCGAAGAAGAGTTGCGTTCCATTGGATTTCGCCTTATGAAAAGTGTTGCTTATGCAGAAGCAAACAGGAGATGGCCCCTCATTTTCATTCGCTGCGGTTGAGTCGAGCAATGGCATCGAGTGGATCATTGTGCCACGATGAGCGTGACGCTTCTGCGGATCGAAGGGCTGTACTTTCGCAGGACGAGACGCGGTAGGGCGACTCCGGTATATGCATCCCGTTTCTGTTGATTCACATATCTTTGTGAATAACCGTGAATATCCATGCACGAATCCTTGATTTTCAAGCGGCGAGAATTTGTGGTCTAGGCTGACGTTGTGCACTTGGGCCGGCGACACTTGTTCTGTCACTTTTAGGCGGCAAGTGGGGAGTAAGAGAGTAATAAATAAAATTATTATATTAAATAAGTGTGACGATTGTTTTGGGGTGATGCGGAAGTCGTCCGATGAGTGCTGCGAGCCGTGGCCCATTCGCAGCGACAGTCCTCGGACGACGTCGGTCGAACACGAAGTGTTCGCGAAGCCGCGGCAACTGCAGCAACGCTTGCGCGGCTGAAGCGGGGTTTCGGGCTACAACAGAAACGGTAACGACCGGCGCAGCGACGCTAGGCGCCCGACTCATTGGTCGTGCCATGGCGATAGGCGCGCGGCGAGCAACCGACGATGCGCTTGAACGCATGCCTGAACGCGCTAAGTCGTAGCCAAGCTTCTGCGCGATCGTCGATATCGAAGCGTTTGAGCGCCTCAGTGCCCGCATCGCAAGCTGTATCCGCCAGCGCAGCACGTATTCGAGCGGCCCGAATCCCAGTCGCCGCTTGAAATGCAGCGCGAACGTCGAACGCGATACGTGACAGCAGGTTGCGAGTTCGTCGACCATCCAGCGTCGCGCGGGGGCTGCGTGAATGGCAGCAAGCGCCGCACTCACTCTCGAGTCCGCGAACCCGGCAAGCCATCCGAGGTCGCCGTTCGCGCCGTCGTTCACGTAACGGCGGAGGATCTGTACCAGCATCATGTGCCCGAGATGCGGAACCATCAACGATCCGCCCGGCGACGACGTACTGAATTCCTGTGCAAACTGCTGCAGCGACTAGCGCAGCACCGCCGCCTGCTCGGAGTCGCCGCTCACCACAACCACGGGCGGCAGGCTGCCGAGCAGCAGAGGCATACCCTCTTCGTACGAGAAGCGGCCGCCGATCAGGAAGCAGTCCGCCGGCTCGCCATGGTGCGCGATACCGCGTTCGACTTTCCGGTACACGTCGGCGACAGGTAGCGGCATGACCGACGGGGCGCTCGCCAGCGAAAATGCCCGCGGCGCCGCCAGCAGGAAGCAGTCTCCCGTGCGCAGCAGGACGGGGGGCCCCGCACCCTCGATGGTCAGCCAGCAGCGCCCTTCGACCACCGCGTTGAACTTGATGCCGTCGGGCGGTGGAATGGCGACAGCCCAGTCGCCGCCGGCTCGCAAGCCGACGAAATACGGGTCGCGCGTTTCCAGCAGCGACAGCACCTCCGATAGGGGATCCACGCGCAATTTCGGACGATCTCGACGAAAAGCCGGATTCTATTGCATTCCTGGTCCGGGTGCGCGACCGGAGAATGACTTCGTGCAGCGGCGTGACCGACGGGCGGTCACGTGCTTCACGCATCGTTCCTGGAGCCTTCAAATGACGAGCATGCAGCGCCCCCTTCATTCCGGATTCGACGCCGCATCCACGGCACGCGATGTACTGGCTGATCTCGACCTCCGCGGCAAGACCGCGATCGTCACGGGTGGCCATTCGGGCCTCGGCGTGGAAACGACCCGTGCGCTGGCGCTGGCCGGCGCGAATGTCGTCGTTGGCGCACGGAACCCCGATGCAGCGCGCGAAGCGACGCACGGCATGGCCAGCGTGGCGATTGCGGTACTCGACCTCGCCGATCCTGCGAGCGTGGCCGCATTCGTCGCGCAGTTCGTCGATGCGCGGCGCGACGTGCATATCGTGATCAATAGCGCGGGCATCATGGCGTGTCCCGAGACGAGGGTCGGCAATGGCCTGGAAGCGCAGATCGCCGTCAATCATCTGGGCCATTACGCACTCGTCAACCGGCTTTGGCCTGCGCTCGCGCACGGACACGGCGCCCGCGTGGTCGCGGTGTCGTCGCTCGGGCATCGGCTGTCGCCGATTCGCTGGGATGACATTCAGTTCGCACGCGGCTACGACAAATGGCTTGCATATGGCCAATCGAAGACTGCGAATGCATTGTTCGCAGTGCAACTCGACGCGCTCGGCGCACCGTTCGGCGTTCGCGCCTATTCGCTGCATCCGGGCAAGATCGCCACGCCGCTGCAACGACATCTGACCCGCGAAGAAATGACGGCGCAGGGCTGGGTGGACGAGAACGGGGCGCCCGTCGATCCGACGTTCAAGATGCCGCACAGGGTGCGGCGACGCAGGAATGGGCCGCAACGTCGCCGCGCCTCGCCGGTATCGGCGGCGTTTACTGCGAGGCCTGCGACGTTGCGGTTGTCACCCGCGGAAGCGAAGAAGCGGGCGTGCGGCCGCACGCGATCGATCCGGAGGAGGCGGCACGTCTGTGGAGGTGGTCCGCGGAATTGACGGGCGTCGACGCCTTTGCGGTACGTCGCTGATGCGCGGCGCAATGCATAGCGGACATTCTCCATCGTGCGGGCGAGCCGCTGAACAGACATGTCGCGCATCGGCGCAATGTCCGGACATGTATGGACCCCGACCTGTCTTGCTATCGGGGATGGCATCCTCGTCGCGCCGCTCGCGTCTATCCACGCCCCACGAAAGGCATCGCGGTCGCCATGATCGTCATGTTCAGGATGTTCGTGTCCAGCGGCAGGTTCGCCATCTGGACGACCGCGTTCGCGACATGCGTGACGTCCATGCGCGCCTCGGGCGCGAGGCTGCCATCCGCCTGCGGGACGCCTTGCGTCATCCGTTCCGTGAGCGACGTCGCCGCGTTGCCGATGTCGATCTGGCCGCACGCGATGTTGTACCGGCGGCCATCGAGCGCCAGCGACTTCGTTATCCCGGTCACCGCATGCTTGGTGGCCGTGTACGCAATCGTGTCGGGGCGCGGCGCGTGCGCCGAGATCGAGCCGTTGTTGATGATCCGGCCGCCCTGCGGCGTCTGCGCTTTCATCAGGCGCCACGCGGCCCGCGCACACAGGAAGACACCGGTCAGGTTCGTCGCGACGACGCCGTTCCACACATCGAATTCGTATTCGTCGAGTGAAACCGGCGGGGCGTTGCGGCCGGCATTGTTGAACAGCACGTCGAGCCGGCCGAACTGCTGCGCGATCCGTGCGAACGCGTGGTCGACCGACGCTTCATCGGTGACGTCTGCAGGAAACACTTGCGCGTCGCCGCCGGCGGTGCGGATCGCATCCTGCGTTGCGCGCAGCGATTCCTCCGTGCGTCCGAGCAGCGCGACGGTGAATCCCGCCTGGGCGAGCGCGATGGCCGCTGCGCGACCGATGCCGGAGCCGGCGCCCGTGACGGCTGCGATTTTTTTCGGGACAGGCATGGCTTGATTTCCTGCTGGTTGAAAGAGGGGCAAGGCGGCCGATGACCGGGATCACCGCCACCTTCGGCAATGTAGTCGAAATGCGCGGCGCGCATGTTCGAGCGACATCGTAAAGCACGCTCGATGGCGCGATGGCCTCGGCTATTTCTTCCGGCCAGGTGCGGTCTTCCGCGCCCGCGCCCCCGTCTCCGCAAACAGATCGACCACCACGTCGCGCAGCCACCGGTTCCCCTCGTCCTGGTTGACGCGCGCATGCCAGAGCATGTGAATCGGCGCGCCCGGCACCGTGACGGGCAACGCGCGCCAGCCCAGCGAGAAGGGTGCGGCGAGCTGCTGCGCGAGATGCTCGGGCACCGTCGCGATCAGGTCGGTGCGCTGCAGGATGTAGCCGACGCTCATGAAATGCGGCACGGTGAGCCGCACCTGGCGCGCCACGCGGCGGCGCTTCAGCCATTCGTCCACCTGCCCGTGACCGGTGCCGGCCGACACCACGACCAGGTGCCCGGCATTGCGCCACGCGTCGACCGTCATCGGCGCCCCCTCGAGCGGATGCCCGCGCCGGAACAGGCACACATAGCGCTGATCGAACAGCCGGCGCTGATAGAAGCCGCCCTTGAGCTGCGGCAGCAGGCCGATCGCGAGATCGACGCGGCCGTCGGCCATTTCGTCGCCGAGGTTGACGCTCGTGTCGCGCACGGTATTGAGCGCGATGCCCGGCGCCGCTTGCGACAGGTGTTCGAGCAGCGCGGGGAGGAATACGACTTCGCCGATATCGGTCATGCCGATCGTCAGCGTGCGCGTGGCGCGCAGCGGATCGAAACCGGTCTCGGGATTGAGCGCGGCATGCAGCGTCGCGAGCGCGTGCGACACCGGTTCCGCGAGGCGCAGCGCGAACGGCGTCGGCACCACGCCGCCGGGCCCGCGCACGAACAGCGGATCGCCGAGCCGGCGCCGCAGCTTCGCGAGCGCGTTGCTCACGCCCGGCTGGCTCATGTTCATCTGCTCGGCGACGCTCGACACGCGCCGTTCCTGCATCAGCCGCTGGAAAAGCAGCAGCAGGTTGAGATCGATATCGCTCAATTCCATGGGGTGGGCCTCGCCGGGTTCATTGCATCCAGTGATGAAGCAGATTCCAGTCATTTTATTGCGGGATGAAAGTCCGCTCCCGAGAATGCCGATACGGCCCATGCAATCGACATGACCGCTGCGCAAGCCGCAGACCCCACATCGGAATATCGGAGACACCTTCATCATGCAGACGAACCTGAAGATTGCGATCGTCGGCGCCGGGATCGGCGGCCTGACGCTTGCGCTTGCCTTGCGCGAGCACGGCATCGACGCGCAGCTCTACGAGCAGACCGACCAATTGCGCGAAGTCGGCGCGGCCGTCGCGCTGTCGGCCAATGCGACGCGCTTCTACGAACGCATGGGATTGCGTGCGGTCTTCGATGCGGTGTGCGCGGACATCCCGGGGCTCGTCTATCGCGACGGCCGCAGCGGCGCGGTGATCGGCCATCATCGTGGCGACCCCGACTATCGCCGGCAATTCGGCGGAGCGTACTGGGGTGTGCATCGCGCGGATCTGCAGGCCGTGCTGTCCAGGGCGGTCGGCCTCGAATCCATTCGTCTCGGCCATCGGCTGACCGATCTCGCCCAGTATCCCGATCGCGTCACGCTGTCGTTCGACAACGGCGTGCGCGTCGACGCCGATCTCGTGATCGGAGCGGACGGTGCGCGCTCGATCACGCGGCGCTGGATGCTCGGCTACGACGATGCGCTGTATTCGGGCTGTTCGGGTTTTCGCGGCGTGGTGCCGGCCGCGCGGCTGAGCCTGTTGCCCGATCCCGAAACGCTGCAGTACTGGATCGGGCCGCACGGGCACCTGCTGCACTATCCGATCGGCGATGGCGGCGACCAGAATTTCCTGCTGGTCGAGCGTCACCCGTCACCGTGGCCGTCGCGCGACTGGGTGATGCCGTCGGAAGAGGGCGAGCAACTGCGCGTGTTCAGGGACTGGCATCCGGCGGTGCTGCAGATGATCACCGCCGTGCCGATCAGCCAGCGCTGGGGCCTGTTCCACCGGCCGCCGCTCGGCCGCTGGAGCCGCGGGCGCGTGACGCTGATCGGCGACGCCGCGCATGCGCTGGTGCCGCACCATGGGCAGGGCGCGAATCAGTCGATCGAGGATGCGGTGGTGCTGGCAGCGCAACTGGCGCAGGCCGGGCCGGGCAACTGGCGCGAAGCGCAGGAAGCGTACGAGCGGCTGCGCCGCGGCCGCACGCGCAAGGTGCAGTACGCGTCGATCTCCGTGGCCGATGTGCTGCACCTGCCCGACGGGCCGGCTGCGCAGGCGCGCAATGCGCGTCTGGCCGAGCGCGATAGCGTGCTGCATTACCTGGACTGGATTCACGATTTCGACGCGCTGGCCGGAGAGCCGAGCGAACGGCAGGGTGGCACGTGGCTTTGAGCCCGCGCGATCTTGAGCGCGCCATCAGGCGCGACAGGCGCGCCGGGACGGCGGGCGCAGGGCACGACTCGGGTCGGCGGCCAGCGGCCCGCCGGTCACCGGCCAGCCTGGCGAAAACGGGCGGGGCAGCGCCCGCCCGCCGTCATTTCACGCATTCGAGCGCGTACTTCAACCCCTGCCCGAGCAGCCCGCGCCAGACGTCCCACGTATGCCCGCCGTCGACGATGCGAAGCTCGGCCGGGTTCTGCGCGCGGCGCAGGTGCGTGTACAGCACGCTCGATTCGGCCTGGATCGTCAGGTCGTCGTCGCCGGCCGCGATGAACATCGGAATCCGCCAGCTGCGCGCGAAATAGCCGCGCATCAGCGCCGGGTAGTTGAGTTCGTGCCACACGCGCGGGTCGAACTGCCGGTCGCCGAACACGCCGACATAGCGCGCGGCGGAATTGAGCGGCGGCTCGTTCGCATAGATCGCGGGGCTCAGCAGCATCGCGCCGCAGAACAGCCCGGGTTCGAGCAGCGAGAAGCGCAGCGCGCCGAAGCCGCCCATCGACACGCCGCCGATCGCGCGGCCCGCGCGCTGGTTCGACACCGCGAAGTGCGCTTCGACCTCGGGCAGCAGGTCGTTGAGGAACGCGCTCTGCATCTTCTCCTTGCGGTCGACGTACCAGTCGGTGCCGCCCTGCGGCATCACGATCACGACCGGCGGAATCTCGCGGCGCTCGATCAGCGTGTCGGCGGTGGCCTGCAGCCGGCCCTGCGTGACCCAGTCGTTCGCATTGCCGGCGTTGCCGTGCAGCAGGTACATCACCGGGTAGCGCGCGCCTTCCGGGTTGTAGCCGGGCGGCAGGTAGACCGTGTACGACCAGTCGCGCTTCAGCGACGCCGACCGGAACGTGCGCAGCACGACGCTGCTGCCCGGATTGAGGGCGGGTTCCTGGGCGGCGGACGGGGTCGTCGCGGTCTGGACGGCCGGCGGCGGCGCGGGCGAACCCGCCGGTGCGGCCGGCGTGGCGCGGGCCGTGGCGATGGAGCCGGCGATCAGGGCGATGGCGAACGGAAGGGCGAGTCGGCGCATGTCGAATCGTTTCAGGAGAGGCGCCGGCTATCGTAGCAGCGGCGCATGAAGGCGCGGCGCGTCATCGCCGCGAACGGAACGGCAGGCGCGCGACGAGCGGCCCGTAGAGTTTGGCGACGAGATACAGCAGGCCCATTGCGACGACGTCGGCGGTCAGGCCGAGCTTCACGTCGAGATAGCCTTCGGTCGCCTGGTAGAGCACCGAATCGACCGCGAGCGAGATGGCGGTGCCCGCGACGAAGCACAGCAGCCCCTGCCGGCCGATCGTGCCGATCCACGGCATCGCGTGCGCGACCTTCTTCATCCAGCCGAGGTGCACGAGCTTGGCCGCGAGCCACGCGATCGCGAGGAAGTTCGCGAGCCGCAGCGCGCCGAGGTTCTGCTTGATCGACGGATCGGTCGGGAACGGCTCGATGCGCAGCCGGTAGTACGCGCCGGCCGCGACGATCGCGAGCGCCGCGGCCGTCAGCAGCCAGCCCTGCGGCTTCGGTGCGAGCGTCTGGTAGACCGGCTGGCAGCGCGCGATCACGCCGAGCACGAACAGGAACTGCCACGCGAACGGATTGAAGTCCCACGGCGCGCCTTCGACGGTCGGCAAAAAGCGCGCGACGTGCGGCGCGGCGTACCACAGCGACCCGCTGAACGCAAGCAGCAGCCACGGCTGCGTGCGCGCGAGCGGCAGCGCGAGCGGGACGAGCAGCGCGAAGAACGCGTACATCGGCAGCACCGACGCGAGGTACGGCTGGCGGCGGAACAGCAGGATGTCGCGCAGCGCGGCGAGCGGCTTGTGGAGCAGGCCGTCGAGATCGTTGGTCGGCATGTTCGGGCCGTCGATCGCGAACGCGTTCAGCGCGGCCGTGATCAGCAGCATCAGGCCGGCCGTCACGAGGAACGCGCGGTAGATCTCGAACGCGCGCCGGATGAAGCGCTGGCGCGCGGCGGCCTCGTCGTGCCGCTCGGCGAGCGAGTTGTACGCGATGGCGGTGGCGAAACCGCCGAGGAACACGAAGACCTCGGCCGCGTCGCACAGCGCGTACGCGTGCAGCGTCACGCGCGACAGGATGCTGCCGCCGATGTGATCGACGACGATGACGAGCAGCACCAGGCCGCGGAAGAAATCGAGTTCGGCGTAGCGGCCGGCCCGGGCCGGCGCGGTCATCGGGGCGTCTCCCGGCGCGGGCTGCAGGCGCGGCCGGCGCACGCCGCGCATGAATCGGGGTGAAGCATGACTTCGTGAGGAAATGACGAACGGATGCGCATTGTGCCACCGATGCGGCGCGCACCGGGTTTACGCGGATGGCCGTCCGTCCTGCCGCTGCCGACAAGCCGGGTCAGGCAGTCTGCGCAACGGGGCAGTTGGGCGAGCGCAACGGTTTGCGCAGGGTTCACTTGCCCCGATGGACGGACGGTTTGCGACGTGACACCATTTTGACCTCACGCGGCCGCACACCGCGTCGTCCGCCCTGCGGGCCACACATACAACAGACCAGACTTTCGCCGGGCGCTCGACCCGCCCGGCCCCCGGCTCCGGAGATCCGTCATGAAGAAGCACGTCATTTTTGCCGCCGCGCTGGCCGCTTTCGCCGCGCCGGTCTTCGCCCAGAACAGCGTGACGCTGTACGGTGTGATCGACGAAGGCTTCAATTACACGAACAACGTGAACGTCAATGGGGTCGGAAAAACGAATTACCAGCTCGCGAGCGGCTATGCGCAGGGCAGCCGCTGGGGCCTGAAGGGCAGCGAGGATCTCGGCGGCGGGCTGAAGGCGATCTTCACGCTGGAAAACGGTTTTGACGTGAACAACGGCCGGCTCGGCCAGGGCGGCCGCATGTTCGGCCGCCAGGCGTTCGTCGGGCTGAGCGCGCCGCGCTTCGGCACGCTGACCTTCGGCCGCCAGTACGACTCGGTGGTCGACTATCTCGCGCCGCTCACCGCCAACGGCAACTGGGGCGGCACGCTCTTCTCGCACCCGTTCGACAACGACAACACGGACAACTCGTTCCGCGTCAACAACACGGTCAAGTATGCAAGCGCCGACTGGAACGGCCTGACGTTCGGCGGCACGTACAGCTTCAGCAACAGCACCGGCTTCTCGAACAATCGCCAGTACAGCCTCGGTGCGCAGTACTCGCTGGCCGGGCTGCAGGTTGCGGCTGCGTATCTGCAGGCGAACAACCCGGGCGTCGGCAGCGCGGGCGCGATCTCGGCAGATGACGCGAACTTCGTCGCCGACCGCCTGCGGATCTTCGGCGGCGGCGTCAACTACACGTTCGGCCCGGCCACGGTCGGCCTGGTCTACACGAAGACGGACATGAAGAATCCGGTGTCGACCGTCTACCTGCCGGCTTCGACGTTCGCCGGCCTCGGGCTGACCGCGACGAAGTTCCAGAACATCGAGATCAACGGCAAGTACCAGCTCACGTCCGACTTCTATCTCGGCGCGCAATACGTGTACACGGACGGCAAGTACGATGCGGCGGCCGGGACGTTCAAGCCGAAATACCACACGGTTGGCCTGATGGCCGACTACAGCCTGTCGAAGCGCACCGACGTGTACCTGCAGGGCGCATGGCAGAAGGTTGCCGGCGACAAGACCGGCACGGCGGCCGACGGCGGCTACGTGGTCGGCACGGACGGCCCGTCGGCGTCGTCGAATCAGTTCGCGGTGCGCGCCGCGATTCGCCACAAGTTCTGATCCTGATCGGGCGGCGCCGGGGCCGCGTGCGCCGGCGCCGGCTGCGGTCAATCCGCCCGGGGCGTGGCGCCGAGGGTTTCCGCAAGCCAGTCGACGAAGATCCGCACGCGCGGCGCGAGATGCCGGCCGGTCGGAAACACCACCGATACGGGCAGCGGCTCGGCATTCCATTCCGGCAGCACCTCGACCAGCGAGCCGTCGGCGAGCAGCGGCCCGAGCCCTTCGCGTGGCGCCTGGATCAGCCCGAGGCCCGCAAGACAGCACGCGAGATACGCCTGCGAGCTGCTGACCGACACGATGCTGCGCATCTTTACCGCGTGCAGCTGGCCCGTATCCATATCCGCATATTCCCAGTCCAGCTCGCGGCCCGTGCGGCTCGAGAAATAGCCGACCGCGACGTGGTCCGGCAACTCGTCCGGCGAGCGCGGCGTGCCGTGCCGCTCGAGATAGGCGGGCGCCGCGCAGTTGATCTGCGCCAGTTCGCCGATGCGCCGCGCGACGAGCGACGTGTCGGACATCGCGCCGACGCGCACCGCGCAGTCGATGCCATCGGCGACGAGGTCGGCGAAGCGGTCGGTCGTGCCGATCACGACACGCAGGTCGGGGTAGCGCGCGTGGAAACCCGGTAGCGCCGGAATCACCTGGTTCAGCGCGAAGCGCTCGGGCAGGTCGACGCGGATCGCGCCGCGCGGCGTCGCGCCGGCGTCCTCGAACAGCGTTTCCGCATCGTCCAGATCGGCCAGGAGCCGCACGCAGCGCTCGTAATAGGTCGCGCCTTCGGCCGTCAGCGCGACGCGCCGCGTGGTGCGCTGCAGCAGGCGGATCTTCAGGTGCTTTTCCAGATACTGGACGGCGTTGCTGACCGTCGGGCGCGGCAGTTGCAACTGCTCGGCCGCTTTGGTGAAGCTGCCGAGATGGGCGACGCGCGCGAAGATGCGCATTGCTTGCAGATGGTCCATGCGGGGCGGGTGCGTGGGTGGCGGGGAGCAGGCTCCATTGTTAATCAGCGTCGAATGGTTTGGTTGAGTGTTTCGCGTTTATCGCGTGTCGCGATGCGTCCAGAATCCGGCCTGTTCATTCATCACTCAAGGAAACGGACATGGAAACGCGTGAACTGGGCCGGACGGGCCCTCGGGTGTCGGCACTCGCGCTCGGCTGCATGGGGATGTCGGACTTCTACGGGCCGGCCGACCGCGACGAAAGCATCGCGACGCTGCACGCGGCACTCGACCACGGCATCACGATGCTCGACACCGGCGATTTCTACGGGATGGGCGACAACGAGATGCTGATCCGCGATGCGCTGCGCGGCCGGACACGCGACCAGGTGCTGATCAGCGTGAAATTCGGCGCGCTGCGCGATCCGGCCGGCGGGTTTGCCGGCTACGACGCGCGGCCGGTGGCGATCCGCAACTTTGTCGCGTACTCGCTGAAGCGGCTCGGCACCGACTACATCGACATCTACCGGCCGGCGCGCGTCGATCCGGCGGTGCCGATCGAGGACACGATCGGCGCGATCGCCGATCTCGTGAAGGCCGGGTACGTGCGCCACATCGGCCTGTCGGAAGCCGGCGTCGACACGATCCGCCGCGCGGCGGCCGTCGCGCCGATCTCCGACCTGCAGATCGAATATTCGCTGCTGTCGCGCGGCATCGAGGCCGCGATCCTGCCGGCGTGCCGCGAACTCGGGATCGGCGTGACGGCGTACGGCGTGCTGTCACGCGGGCTGCTCGGCGGGCGCTGGAGCACGACGCGGCAGGGGGAGCGCGATTTCCGCGCGGCGAGCCCGCGCTTCCAGGGCGAGAACCTCGCGCACAACCTCGCGCTCGTCGACGCGTTGCGCGCGATCGCCGACGAGAAGGGCAGCAATCCCGCGCAGGTCGCGATCGCGTGGGCGCTGTCGCGCGGCGGCGATATCGTGCCGCTGATCGGCGCGCGCAAGCGCACGCAGCTTCAGGATGCGCTGCAGGCTGCTGAGATGCAACTAACGGTCAATGACGTCGCGCGCATCGAAGCGGCGGTTCCCGCCGGGGCGGCTGCCGGTGAGCGTTATCCGGCCGCACAGATGGCGCACCTCGATAGCGAGCAGGGGCGGGGGCCATCTCACGGGGGCTGATCGACCCGGATCGGCTTTTGTTGCGGAATAGTCCCCGTATTCGTCCGGATTCGGGGGGGGTTCGAGTTTGGCGACCCCGTTGGTGGTGCATGGTCCAGCCCCGCCTGCATTGGTACCGGCGGTGCGTTTTTCTCCGGCCCACGGCGCGACAGCACATCGGCACCATCGCGCCGCCGCGCCGCGCCGCGCCAAGCCCTAGCCAGTCTCAGGCAAAACCAGATGACGGGCGGCGCGATCGGGGTGGCTGTAAGCGGGCATCGCCGACGAGCGCGATGCCCGCTGTCCGTGACGATCCCGACGCCGGTTTCGACAACAGCCGGGTTCGGGGTCGTTCACCGGACGTGGGTGTGGGTCACACAGCTCAGGCCGGGTCGGCGTATTTCAGCGTCCATCCGAACGTGCGGGTCGCGCCCGCGCCGAGTGCGAACGGCTTCGTCGTGCAGGCGAAGTTCGAATGCAGCTGGCCGATCGGTGTCGTCGACAGCGGGTTCGTCGCGCCGTTCACGGTGTCGAAGGCGGACAGCGCACAGTTGTCGAACCCGGACGCCGCATAGCCGGTCGCGGCGCTGTTCGCGTAGGTCACCGACACGCCGTCGCCGTTCGCCTGCGTCGATGCGAAATCCGCGAACGACGTGAAGTCCGTTTCGACCGACAGGTTGCCGGTGAGCGTGCCCGTGCTCAGCGTATCGCTGCGTGCGACCGAGCCGTGCGCGAACGTCAATACCGTATGCACCTGCAGGTCGAGATCCGTCGTGTACGCCGCGTTCTTCGACGCGAGCCGGAATTTCGCGGTATCGAACGACACGATCACCTGCCCGTTGCTTTGCTGGACATTCAGGTTCTTGTAGTACGTGACGGGAATGTAGGTCTTCCCGTTGTACGACACCTGCGGCACCAGCAGCGCGTAGCCGAGATCGGTCGTGCCGTAGATCAGCTTGTCGGAGAACGGCACCGGGTAGTACGGCGTGTACGAGTTGTAGTCGGGCGCCTGGCTGAGGTTCAGGTTGATCACGCGCCGGCCGTCGCGCACGGTGACGAGCGCCGCGCTGTACGGATGCGCGGTGTCGCCCGGCTGGTTGTACCAGGTGAGCGTGTAGCGCGGCAGCGCGTCGAGCCACGCGTTGTAGTCCGCATCGGCCATCGGCGCCTTGCCGCCGAAGCCGAGCTTGTTCCACCACGCGTTCACGTACAGGTACTGGTGCAGCAGGCTGAAGTTCTCGCCCATCACGCGCGGCTTGCCGCGATATGCGTCGGTGCCGCGGCCCTTGACCCACATGTTCACCGACGGCGTCGGCAGCGACGGGTCGTACCAGTACGTGTCGAAGCGATGCGCGGCCTTGTAGATGAACGCGTACGCGATCTGCTTCTCCTGGTCGGTCAGCACGCCGGCATTGGCCGCGGCCGTCAGTATTTCCATGAACGCGGAATCGCCGTACGGGCCGATCGAGCGGCCGTAGTTGAAGCCCTGGCCGTCGCCGTTCAGTTGCGGGAGGATCAGGTCGACGGACTTGCGCAGATACCCCTTCAGTTCCGGCGTGAGGTTCGCCTCGTTGCCCATCTCGAACGTGCGCTCGGTCACTTCGCCGATCAGCAGCGTGCTGTAGCGGTCGAAGCGCGCCTGGTCGTAGTAGGTCGTGTGCGTGTTCGACGCTTCGTCCGAGAACCCGCCCGACGAGTCGTTGCGGATGTGGTTCGTGAGCGTGTACAGCAGCGCATCGCGTGCGCCCATCGTCGCGACCGACGGATCGGTCGCCGACGCGAACGACGGGTTGCTCCAGCCCAGCTTCTGGCGCAACCCGGCAATTCCGTAGGACACCGCATAGTAGTTCTGCGCGGTGTTGAGCGACGCGATGTCGATCGGCGTGCCCGCGGCCGGGCACGTATTGGTCTTGCCGCTCGCGTCGGGGCCGAACATGTCGCAGAAAGTGAGCCGTTGCTGCAGCGTCGCGAGCATCGCGTCGCTGAAGACTTCGTTGAGCATTCCGTGCGCCTTCAGGTTGTTCAGCGCGACGAGGTAGTAGTACTCGCCCCACGACGTATTCGCATACGTGTAGTTGCTGCCCGACTGCGCCATCATCGCGGTCGTGATCGTCTGGTAGGTGGCGAGATAGCTCGCGTATTGCGGATCGTTCTTCGACTTCATGTCGATCAGGATGTACGACAGCCCGAGCGCGAGCTTGCCCGGCAGGAATTTGTCTCCGGTGTTCGTATCGAGCACGTGCACCGGCGCGCCGTCGCCGAGATCCATCACGACCTGCGTGAAATCGGGCGATTTCCGGATCAGGTCGAACAGCGCGCGCATCTGGCCCATCATCGTGGCCGGAATGTTCGCACCGGCCGGCACGCTGGTGTCGGCCGCGCCGTAGACGAGCGCCTGCAGTGAGTTCGCCGCGAGCGATGGTGTCGTGGACGAGGGCGGCGAAGATGACGATGACGATGGCGACGGCGTGTCGGTCACGTCGCTGCCGCCGCATGCGCTGACGAACAGGACGGAAAGGGCGCTGAGCGCGGCGCCGAGCGCGAATCTGCTGCGCAGATGCATTGTGTCTCCAGTTTTGAATAGTGATGAGGGGCGGGCCGGTATGACCGTTGCCGCGCCCGGCGCCCGTCCCTGACCTCCGCCTGGCAATCCCGATCCCTGAAGACGGTGGCCCGAAATCGCAATTCGAGCGGGCAAGCGTTCCCCTGCGCAGGCCGTGAACGGCGTCGCACCGATGCGAAGGAAAACGTTTTCCAAATTTAGACATCGACAGGCATGATGTCAATGAACTTTCGCGCGGGACGCGCCGGTAGAAACCCGAATCGCGGGAAAGCAGGGGCAGGAAGCGAGAGCCGGATGATGCGGAAATCGCGAGGAATTTTTACCGGGATCGATTCGATGGAGCGCAGGATGCGGGTGACGACGCGACGAGGCGGCACGCTATCCGGCGAGGTGCGCTTGGTAGTGTTCGAGAGAAAACGTTATCCATAAGAGGCGAGCTGAACCGGACGTCGGCTCATCGATCGCGACGGGCCTCCGGCCGCGCCGGCGATGTCATAGCTGAGCCTCGAGCGCCGCCTTGTCGATCGCCGACCAGACCTGCCGGATCTTGCCGTCGTGAAATTCGTAGAACACGTTCTCGGCGAACGTGACCTTCCTGCCGTCGATGGCGAGCCCCATGAACGTCCCTTTCGGCGAACACGCGAAGCGAAGCCGGCACGCGACGAGCGGCGGTTCGCATGTGAGCAGCCGGATGTCGAAGCGCAGATCCGGAATGTCGCGGCAGTCCTGCTCCAGCATTGCGCGGTAGCCGGCGAGGCCGAGCGGCCGGTCGTTGTGGATCACGTCGTCGTCGACATACTGGCCGAGCGCCGCCCAGTCCCGCCGGTTCAGGCAGTCGAGATATGCGCGGTAGCGATTGGCGAGATCGATGTCGGTCATGAGCGTCCCTCCGTGTGTTTCCATGTGTCGATGGGGGCGAATGCGGCGCGCATCATCGCGGCGCCGTTTCGCCCGACAAGAACGCGACGAACTCGCGCGTGTACTTCGGCAGCGCATCGAACGACCGCGCGCACAGCTTCAACCGACGGTGGCTCCACGGATCGGACAGCTCGACGAGCCGCACGTCCATCGTCTGCATCGCGCGTTCGGCCGCGTGCCGCGACACGATGCCGATGCCCACGCCGCTCGCGATCACGCGGCAGATCGCATCGAAGCTCTTCAGTTGCACGCGATAGCGGATCCGCTTGCCGAGCGCGCGCGCCTGATCGGCGAGATGCACCTGCAGTGCGCTGCCGTCGGTGAGGCCGATGAAGTCGGCATCGGCGATCGAGTCGAACGCGACCTCGCCTTGCGACGCGAGCGGATGCGTGGCCGGCACGACCACGATCAGCCAGTCCTCGCGGAACGGCTTCTGTTCGAGCCCACCGAGCCCGACCGAATCGGCGACGATGCCGACCTCGGCCGTCTTGTTGCGGATCGCATGCACGATTTCCTGGCTCGAGCGCTCCTCGACGCTGATCGACAGCTTTGGATGATGCGGCAGGTAGTCGGCCAATGCGTCGGGCAGGTATTCGCTCAGCGACGCCGTGTTGCACAGCAGCCGGATATGCCCGCGCAGCCCCTGGCCGTATTGCTGCAACTCGCCGCGCATGTGGTCGATCTGCTGCAGCACGGTGCGCGCGTGATGCTCGAGCGCGCGGCCCGCGTCGGTGGCCTGTGCGCCCGACTTGGTCCGATGCAGCAGCGGCACGCCGAGTTCGTCCTCCATGCCGCGGATGCGCTCGCTCGCGGCCTGCAGCGTGATGTGGGTCCGCTCGGCGCCGCTCGTGATCGTGCCGGCCTCGCAGATGTTCAGGAAGAGCCGCAGGTCGGTCAGGTCGAAGCGCATGATGGGCGGGGCGATCGTGTTGGAATGGCCGATAAGTTAGCAGGGAACCGCGGCCGCGGTCTCAGGCACAGCCTGAGGCCGGATTCGCCGGTTCCGCATTTTCGGGGCGGGATCGATGGCGGATCATGGCCGCACATCAACCGGGGAGCCTGTCATGCAGATCGATCCGTCGTGGGGCGTGTCGTTCAAGATCGCGTTGCACGTGCTGTTCCTGTGCATCGGCATCGCGTGGGCCTGTTCCGAACTCGCCGCGTGGTTGCGTTGAACGTCGCGGCGGGCGCGCGCCGCAGCAGGCGGCAGTCGTCGTTTCGCACCTATCGGAACACATCCGTCATAGTTTCCTGAAACGAAAATTCTTCCGTTTTCGCGCAACCAGACCATCAAGTTTTTCAGGATCGGACCGTATTACCGGTAGCGAAGGCCGGCCGGCATCCGGTTCGTGATCGTTTGTCATCATTGTTTGCATCCGGTTACACGTCGGCCGTTCCGTTTTTGAGATGCTTGAAAGATTGTCAAACCGGAGTCGGATCGTCCATGAAAACGCGCGAGATTCACCGCAACGCAGCGTGGCTGCCGGGCCTGGCAGCCGTGCTCGTCATGGCCGGTTGTGCAAGCACGCAGTCCGTTCCGCCGAGCGATACGCTGGCGGGACAACCGTCGCCGTCGAGCCCGCCCGCTGCTGCGCCGTCGGCCGCCACGCCGCCGCCGGCGCCGGCGCCGATTCTCGTCGCGCGGAAGTACGTCGTGAAGCGCGGCGACACGCTGACGGGCATCGCGTCCGCGAACGGTTGCAGCATGGCCGAGCTGCGCACCTGGAACAAGCTCGGTGCGAACGGCAGGCTGCGCATGGGGCAAGTGCTGCGCATCGTCAAGCAGCAGCCGTTGCCGCCGTCGGGCGTGGCCGGCGCGCAGGTGGCCGCGTCGTCGGCGTCGAGCAATGGCGCAGGGAGCAACCCGGCAACCGCGCAGACCGCGGCGTCGAGCGCGAGCGACCGTCAGGTCGTCAAGGAAACGAAGCGGCATGCGGGCGGCGTCGCACTCACGTGGCCCGCGAACGGCAAGATCGTCGACGGGTTCCGGCCGGGGCAGAACCGCGGCATCCAGATCGCCGGCCGGCCGGGCGACCCGGTCCGCGCCGCGGCCGACGGCCGCGTGATGTACGCCGGCACCGGCCTGAACGATTACGGCAGCCTGATCATCGTCCAGCACAACGCGGATTTCCTGACCGCCTACGCGCACAACCGCAAGCTGCTCGTGAAGACGGGCGACATCGTGCGCCAGGGCGACGAGATCGCCGAGATGGGCGACCTCGACAACTCGCGTGTCGCGCTGCTGTTCGAAGTGCGGCGCGACGGCAAGCCGGTCAATCCGGTGCCGTATCTGCCTTCGTCGCAAGGGTGAAGCCGGGCCGTTTCGCTGGAACGCGGCGGCGGTCGCTGCTACGCTAGGGCCTGTTCATGCGAGTCCCGCGCTGCGCGGGGCCGACGGCCGTCTTTCGGGGATGCGCGGCGTAGGCCGTCGCGGGCCGGCCGCCGGCGTGAACGGGCGCGCGCGTTCAAGGCGCGCCCGCGTTGCTTCGTGCCACCGATTCCGACAGAACACATCACATTCATGGAACATTCTCCGACACGCCGTTCGCTGTTGCTTGCCGCCGTTGCCGCGCCGTTCGTCGCCGCATGCACGTCCGCGCCGGTCGCCGACCAGGGGCGCGCCCACTCCGCCCAGGCCGAACTGACCGCGCTCGAGAAGGCCTCGAATGGCCGGCTCGGCGTCGCCGCGCTCGATACGTCGAACGGCGTGCGGATCGCGCACCGTGCGCGCGAGCGCTTCCCGCTGTGCGGCACGTATGCGGTCGTCGCGGCTGCCGCGATGCTCGCGCGCGGCTCGCTCGACGCATCGCTGCTGCCGCGCCGCATCCTGTATCGCCGCTATGAAATCGTGTCGGGCTCGCCGATTACGGAAAGCCACGTCGACACGGGCATGACGATCGAGCAGCTGTGCGTGGCGATGCTGCAGTCGGGCGACAAGGGCGCCGGCAACCTGCTGATGGGCGTGCTCGGCGGCCCGCAGGCCGTTACGTCGTTCGCCCGCGAGAGCGGCGCCACGTCGTTTCGCCTCGACCACTGGGAACCGGAACTGAACAACGCGGCGCCCGGCGACGAACGCGACACGTCGACGCCGGTCGAGATGGTCGACACGCTGCAGCGGCTGCTGCTCGGCAACACGCTGCACGAGCCGCAGCGCGCCCAACTGACGGAGTGGATGGTCGGCGGCGCGCGCGGCGCGACCGGCATCGCCGCGGGCGTGCCGCCCGGCTGGCGCATCGCGGACAAGGCCGGCACGGGCGGCTACGGCACGACGACCGACGTCGCGGTGCTGTGGCCGCCGTCGCGTGCGCCGATCGTGATGGCCGTGTCGTTCACGCAGCCGCAGGCCGCCGCGGCGGCCCGCGCGGACGTCGTCGCGTCGGCGGCGCGCATCGTGGCGGGCGCGCTCACCGCGACGGCCTGAGCGTCCCGCGCCTCGCGCAAAGCCGGCGTTTGGCTTATCGTGTCGGACAGCGCGCGCCGGGGTCGGCGCGCGGCCTTTCCGCGCCGTTTTTCCGTTTGCCTTCTTCATGCGCCGACTTCCGCCCCTGCACGCGCTGCAGATCTTCTCGACGGTGGCTCGCCACCGCAGCTTCACGCGCGCGGCCGAGCAGCTGTGCATCACGCAGGGCGCGGTAAGCCGGCAGATCCAGACGCTCGAGGCGCATTACGGTTTCCCGTTGTTCAAGCGGCATGCGAAGGGCCTCACGCTGACGGCGGAGGGCGAGCAGTTGCTGCCGGTCGTCAACGAGAGCTTCGCGCGGATCGAAGATATTTCGATGAAGCTCACGCGGCAGCGCACCGATCTCGCGCTGAAGGTGCCCACCTGCGTGATGCGCTGGATGCTGCCGCGCATCATGCGCTTCCAGGGCGAGCATCCCGATCTGCATGTGCAGATCACGACCGCGTGGCAGCACGTCGTCGATTTCGCGTCCGAGCCGTTCGATGCGGCGGTCGTCTACGGTACGTCGCCGGGCACGGGCGTGTGCGCGCTGCCGCTGTTCGACGAGCGGCTGACGCCCGTCTGCGCGCCCGAATTGAGGCAGACATCGCCGCTCGACGCGGTCGCCGATCTCGCGCGCCATACGTTGCTGCATCCGACCCGCGACCATCGCGACTGGCGCGCGTGGCTCGATCACGCGGGCGAGCGCAGCGTCGATCCGGCGCGCGGGCCGACGTTCGACACGCTCGATCTCGCGACGAATGCGGCGATGCAGGGCTTCGGCGTCGCGATCGGCGACGTGACGCTCGTCGACGACGACGTCAGCGCACGCCGGCTCGAGCGGCCGTTCGACATCGTGCTCGAGACGGGCGCGCGCTACTTCTTCGTGTATCCCGAGAACATCGGCAGCCAGCAGAAGATCCGCGCGTTCAGCGACTGGATCGCGCGCCATCGCGATTGACCGGCGCGCGGAACCCGCCGGGTGCCGCGCCGGCGGGCGGCTTTACTGGTAGGTCACGACGGCGATCATCGGCGCCTGGTGGTTGCCCGGACGGTTCGGTAAAACGATTGCGCGCGAGGCCTGAGTAAAGGTCGTGGTCTTGATGGCCTGCTGGCTCGCCGCGTCGACGAACGCGATCTGGCCGCTTGCCGGGCGCGGACAGTCGGGGCGTACTTGCCCGCGGGCGAGATCGGCCGTATCGACCGCGAACGAGCAGGGCGGCTCGACGATCATGCCGGAAAAGGAGATGGTGCCGGACGCGCCGGCGGCAAACGACGAGGAAGTGGCCAGAAGCGAGGCAGCCAGGACGAACGAGGCGGCGATAGGGCGGTGCTTCATGACAGGCTCCAGAAAGGAAGCGCGTCGCAGCGTGGCCGCTCGGGTGGCAGTCCGTCAACGCTGCAATGCTGTATGCGTAAACGGCAAAACCATCGGACCTCTTGAATGAAAAAAATCGAAATAATGGCAATCGGCAAACGATTGCGTATTGCTTAAACCAATGTAGGCCGAATCTGTGCAACCGCAAATGAGGGAAATGCCGGGTGGCATAAGATCGAAGGACGAACGGTCGTCGTGACCGTTGTGTGGGCAACGGCCTTGCGCCGCCCGGAAAGCAAGACGGCCGCTCGAGATGAGCGGCCGTCTTGCGTTGGAGCCGAAGGTGCGCCGTTCAGTTCGCGCGCTTGCGTACCGCGCCGACGATCACGAGCAGCACGATCGCGCCGATGATCGACGCGATCCAGCCCGCGCCCTGGCCCGGTGCGTACCAGCCGGCGGCGCGGCCGACGTAACCGGCGACCAGCGAGCCGACGATGCCGAGCACGGTGGTCATCAGGATGCCCATCTTGTCGTCGCCGGGCTTGAGCGCGCGGGCGAGGAGGCCGACGATGAGCCCGACGACCAGGGTTTCGATGAATTGCAGCATGAACGCCTCCGTATGGCGGTTGAGCGGTTGACGAAACGCAATTGACCCGTGCGGCGCACCAGGGTTCCATGGGCCGCGGGCCGTTGCGTGGCGCGCCGAGTATCGCATGCCGGCGCGGCGCGCACATGTCAGGCTGCCGGCGCGTCCGCCACCGGGTCGAGACGACGGTAGCCTTCGGTCGCGTTCAGCAGCGTGCGCGTGTAGTCGCGTGCAACCTGCCCGGCGCGCACGTCCTCGATCCGCAACTGCTCGACGATCCCGCCGTGCTGCATCACCGCGACGCGTTGGCACAGGAAGCCGATCACCGCGAGGTTGTGGCTGACGAGGATCATCGTCAGGTTGCGTTCGCGATGCAGGCGGCGCAGCAGGTTCAGGATCTCGGCCTGCACCGACACGTCGAGCGCGGACGTCGGCTCGTCGAGCAGCAGCACGCGCGGCTCGACGATCAGCGCGCGCGCGATCGCGACGCGCTGCCGCTGGCCGCCCGACAGTTGGTGCGGATAGCGGAACCGGAACGCGGGGCCAAGGCCAACCTCGGACAGCGCGCGGGCGATGCGCGTATCGGCGTCGCCGATGCCGTGGATCGACAGCGGTTCGCGCAGCGTCTGGTCGACCGTGAAGCGCGGATGCAGCGACGCGTACGGATCCTGGAACACCATCTGCACGTGACGGCGAAAGGCACGATCGGGCGTGCCGCCCACCGGCCGGCCGTCGATCGACAGGCTGCCGGATGCGAGCGGCACGAGCCCCGTCAGCGCGCGCAGCAGCGTCGACTTGCCGGAACCCGATTCGCCGACCAGCCCGAACACTTCGCCGTCGCGGACCGCGAAGCTTGCGTCGCGCACGGCGTCGACGTGACCCGTGCGGGTCGGGAAACGGATCGATGCGTGATCGACGTCGATCATCGTGCGGCCTCCTTCGGTAGGTGAGCGGTCGGCGCGGGCGCGGCGGCGTCGAGCCATGCCGGATCGCGCCGCAGCACCGGCAGTTCGTCGGGCGGGTTCGCGAGCGGCGGGTTCGCCGCGAGCAGCCCGCGCGTATAGGGATGCGTCGCATCGCGCAGGTCGCGCGCGGCGCAGGTTTCGACCACGCGCCCCGCGTACATCACCGCGACGCGATCGCAGAACGACATCACGAGCGGCAGGTCGTGGCTGATGAACATCAGGCCCGTGTCGTGCCGCGCGATCATCGCGTCGAGCACCGCGAGCACCTGCATCGACACCGCGACGTCGAGCGCGGAAGTCGGCTCGTCGGCGATCAGCAGGCGCGGGCCCGTCGACACCATCATCGCGATCATCACGCGCTGGCCCATGCCGCCCGACAGCTCGTGCGGATACGCATCGGCGACACGCGCCGGGTCGCGGATCTGCACGGCCGCGAGCGCGTCGACGATCCGCTCGCGCAGCGCGCGGCCGCGCAAGCCCGGCTCGTGCCGCCGGAACGCTTCGCCCATCTGCTTCGCGACGGTCATGACCGGATTCAGCGAATACTTCGGATCCTGCAGGATCATCCCCATCTGGCTGCCGCACAGCCGCCGGCGTTCGCTCGCGGACATCGCGAGCAGGTCCTGGCCCGCGAAGCGCATCGTGCGGGCCGACCAGCGCGCGGCGTCGGGCAGCAGGCCGAGCAGCGCGCGGCCCGTCAGCGACTTGCCGGAGCCCGATTCGCCGACGATGCCGAGCCGTTCGCCGGGCGCGAGCGTCAGCGACAGGTCGCGCACCGCGTCGGTGAAGACGCCGTCGTGCCCGCGAAAGCCGATTTTCAGGCCGTCGATCTCGCAGAGCGGCGCGGGTGCGGGGGTGGAATTCATCGGCATGTCATGCTCCATGGCGGGGATCGAAGACGTCGCGCAGCCCGTCGCCGAGCAGGTTGAACGCGAGGCTCACGAGCAGGATCGCGATGCCGGGCAGCGTGGCGACCCACCACGCGTCGAGCAGCACGTTGCGGCCCGACGCGACCATGAAGCCCCACTCGGGGCTCGGCGGCTGCGCGCCGAGGCCGAGAAAGCCGAGGCCCGCGACGGTCAGGATGATGCCGGCCATGTCGAGCGTCGCGCGCACGATCACCGACGACATGCACAGCGGCATGATGTAGCGCAGCAGGATGCGCGGGCCCGACGCGCCTTGCAGCCGCGCGGCGTGGATGAAGTCGGCCTGCGCGATGCGGATCGTCTCCGCGCGCGCGAGCCGCGCATAC
Source organism: Burkholderia sp. BCC0405 (assembly GCF_902833075.1). Lineage (NCBI taxonomy): Bacteria > Pseudomonadati > Pseudomonadota > Betaproteobacteria > Burkholderiales > Burkholderiaceae > Burkholderia > Burkholderia sp. BCC0405. The sequence goes on along the minus strand of NZ_CADFEO010000011.1, from coordinate 241,508 downwards.
GCGGGCCACGCGGTGATCGAGATCGCGACGACCGCGTTGATCACGCCGGGCCCGAGCGCGGCCGCGAACGCGAGCGCGAGCACGATCTTCGGGAACGCGAGCGCGATGTCGGTGATGCGCATCAGCACGCTGTCGACGAAGCCGCCGCAATAGCCGGCCGTCGTGCCGATCGCGAGGCCGATCGGCACGACGATCACGACGACGAGCAGCGCGATGCCGAGCGTGAGGCGGGAACCTGCGATCAGCCGTGAGAGGATGTCGCGGCCGAGCTGGTCGGTGCCGAGCCAGTGCGACTGTGAGCCGGGCGGCAGCAGCCGGTCGGACAGCACCTGGCGCAGCGGATCGTGCGGCATGATCAGCGGGCCGACGATCGCGACGACGATCAGCGTCACCAGGATCGCGAGCCCGAACAGGTTGAGCGGATTGACCGCGAAACGGCGCCAGCGGCGGTAGGCGAGGCCGAGTGCGGCCTGCGAGCGCGACGCGGGCGCGTCGGACAGCAGCCACGCGCGCAGCGTGAGAGGGGCGGCATTCATGGTCGGATGGCCTTCGGCATGGACGGTGAAGGAAGCAGGATGGAAACGGTCATGTCGAAGCGGCCCTCAGCGCGCACGCGGATCGAACACGCGGTACAGCGCGTCGGTCAGCAGGTTGACGGTGATGAACATCGCGCCGATCACGAGCGTCGCGCCGAGCACGGCGTTCATGTCGGCGTTCAGGAGCGCGCCGGTCAGGTACGAGCCGAGCCCCGGCCACGCGAACACGATCTCGGTCAGCACCGAGCCTTCGAGCAGGTTGCTGTACGTGAGCGCGATCACGGTGAGCAGCGGCACCATGATGTTGCCGAATGCGTGCCGCCAGATCACGCGCCGTTCCGACAGGCCCTTTGCGCGCGCGGTGACGATGTATTCCTGGCTCAACTGGTCGAGCATGAACGAGCGCGTCATGCGGCTCAGGTACGCGACCGAGTAGTAGCCGAGGATCGTGGCCGGCAACGCGATGTGCGACACCGCGTTGCGGAACACGTCCCACTCGCCGGCAAGCGCCGCGTCGATCAGCAAGCTGCCCGTGCGCGGGTCGACCATCCCGTCGTACACGGGATCGAGCCGGCCCGGGCCGCCGACCCAGTGCAGCCGCGCATAGAACAGCAGCAGCCCCATCAGCCCGAGCCAGAACACCGGCACCGAGTTGCCGATCAGGCCGACGAAGCGTGCGATGTGGTCGATCGGCCGGTTGTGCTTCACCGCGGCCGCAACGCCGAGCGGCACGCCGATCGCGATGCCGATCAGCGTCGCGATCGTCGCGAGTTCGAGCGTGGCGGGGAACACGCGCCTGATGTCGTCGAGCACGGGGTTCGACGTCAGCAGCGACATGCCCAGGTTGCCGTGCAGCACGTCGCGCGCGTAGATCAGGAACTGCGTGACGAGCGGCTTGTCGAGGCCGAGTGCGATGCGCTCGGCCGCGTACGCGTCGGCCGACGCGCGATCGCCGAGGATCGCGAGCACGGGATCGATCGGCACCTTGCGGCCGATCACGAACGTCAATGCGAGCAGCCCCGCGAACGTGACGGCGAGGGTGAGCGCCCAGCGCAGCACACGCAACGCCCAGCGTACGGCCGGGCGCCGCGCGGGCAGCGTGCGCAGTGCTTCGAGGGAGGAGGCGGGAGTCGACATGCGGCGAACCTTATTGCTTCTTCAGGTGACGGTACGACACGAGATCGTTGATCGGCCCGACTTCGAGCCCGCTCACGCCGGGCCGCATCGCGACCTGCGCGACCTTCTCGAACATGATCACGAACGGCGAGCGCGCAAGCATCTCCTTCTGCATCGCCTGGTACCGCTGCGCGCGTTGCGCGGCGGTCGGCTCGGCGAGCGCGGCGTCGGTCTCCTTCGTGAGCTGTGGGATGTCCCAGCTGTTGCGCCAGGCCAGCATCTTGTAGCTCGACTTGTCGGCGTTGTCGGGGTTCCATGCGAAACCCTGCGCGTTGCTGTGCGGGTCGATGTAGTCGGCCGACCATTCGCCGATGTAGATGTCGTGCTGGCGCGCGCGGTATTTCGCGAGCGTCTGCTTGTTGTCGCCGGGGATCAGCTGCACCTTGACGCCCGCCTGCGCGAAGTTCGCCTGCACGGCTTGCGCGATCTCCGTGTACGGATAGTCGTTGCGCACGTCCATCGTCACCGAGAAGCCGTTCGGCACGCCGGCCTTCGCGAGCAGCGCCTTCGCCTTCGCGACGTCGAGCTTGTACGGGTTCGCATTCAGCGTGCCGAGAAAGCCTTCGGGCAGGAAGGTCTGGTGCACCTTGTAGGTCGTCTTCACGACGTTGGCCTGGATGCCCGCGTAGTCGACCAGCCACTTCAGCGCTTCCTGCACGTCGGGCTTCGCGAGCGTCGCGTTCTTCGTGTTCAGGCCGAGATACAGCAGCGTCGCCTGCGGCGAAGCCATGACTTTCGCCTTGCCCGATTTCACGACCGACGCGAGATCGTCGGGGCTCAGGTCGCGCGCCGCGTCGACGTCGCCGTTTTCCAGCAGCAGCCGCTGGCTCGCCGCTTCGGGCACGTGGCGCAGCACGATGCGCTTCATCGCGAGCGGCAGCCGGTAGCCGTCGAAGCGCTGCAGCACGATGCTGTCGCTGGGCGACCACTTGACGAGCTTGTACGCGCCGGAGCCGGCCTCGTTGGTCTTCAGCCACGCATTGCCGAAGTCGTTGCCCTGCTGGTGCGACAGCAGCAGTTTCTTGTCGAGCACCGATGCGGGCCACGAGCCGAGCACGTTGAGCACGAAGGTCGGCGCGTATTTGTGATCGGTCGTGATCGACACCGTCTGGTCGTCCAGCTTCTTCACGTTCGCCGCGACGTTGGCCTTCGTGAGCCCGATGCCGGTCAGCACCGCGGCCGGGCCCTTGTCGAGCAGCACCGCGCGCTGGATCGACCACGCGACGTCGTCGGCCGTCAGCGGGTTGCCCGAGTGGAACTTGAGGCCCGGGCGCAGCTTGAACGTATAGGTCAGCCCGTCGGGGCTCACGGTCCACGACTGCGCGACGTCGCCGTTGAATTTCGACGGATCGCGCAGGTCGACTCGCACGAGCCGATCGTACGTGTTCGCGACGTATTCCTCCGGCACCAGTTCGTAGATTTCGCCCGGATCGAGGGTCGTGAATTCGTCGAGCAGCGTGGCCATCACGAACATGTCCTTCGGCGTTTCCGCATGGGCGGCGGAAAGCGGAACGGCGGCGAACAGGGACGCGGCGGCCAGCGCCGCGACGAGCCGGGAGGTCGGGAATTTCATGGGCGCTTCTCCATCTGTCGTTTGAGTCGTTGAACGTGAACCTGCATGAAAAGGGGGCGGCCGTGCAGCGTCGTCACATCAGGCGCCACGGTCCGCTCGCCGCGTTGTCGATCGGCGGCAGCGCGTGCGAACCGGGCAGCTCGTAGTGCCACCACTCGCTGTCGATATGCGCGAAGCCGGCCGCGTGCATCACGCCGAGCAGCAGCAGCCGGTTGCGTTGCACGTGCTCGGGCAAGCCCGCGTGAAAATGGCCCGACGCGGCCACCATCTCGTCGAAGCCGGTGCCCATGTCGAGCGGCTCGCCGTTCGCGCCGACGAGCGTCAGGTCCAGCGCGGTGCCGCGGCTGTGGTTCGACCCGCGGCCGAGATCGGCGACGAAGTTCGGATCCGGCAGGAACTCCCACAGCACCTGCTGCGCTTGCGGCGGGCGGTACGCGTCGTAGAGGCGCAGCGTGAAGCCGGCCTGCGCGGCCACGTCGGTCGCGCGGCGCAGCGCGGCTTCGGCCGGCTCGAGCAGCAGACAGTGCGCGTTGCGGTAGATCGGCTTGCCGGTCAGGTTGCGCTCGGTCGCGTAGACGAGGTCGATCTCGACGCGATGCGTGGCGGGCGTGATTTCGACGAGGCGGTGAGGGTTCATCGGCGGTCCGGTTTGCTCAGGATTCGAATTGGTCGAACGTGCGCTGCAGTTCGCGATTGCGCGCGACTCGCCGGTCGACCGCGGGACCGAGGCGGTCGACCACGGCGGTGATCAGCAGGTTGAACAGGCAGGTGAGCGGCGCGAGCGAATCCCAGAACTGGCCGACGTCGGTCTTCACCTGCAGCAGGTCGGCCGGCCACTCGCGCGCCCACGGGCAATACAGATCGGTGACCAGTGCGAACGGCTGCCCGCGCTCGGCGGCCGCCTGGCAATAGCGGCGCGCGCTGCGCGAATAGGCGCGGGTATCGGTGACGATGCAGTACGGCCGCTCGAATTCGGAGTTCAGCGAATCGACGTACGAGCCTGACTGGCCGTCCGAGTAGAACACGCGCGGGCGCAGGTATTCGAGGTAGCTGCTGAACGCGTTGCTGATGCCGCGCGTCGACTGGATGCCGAGGATGAACACGGCGTCGGCTTGGGCGATCCGGTCGGCCACCTGCGCGAACACCGGTTCTTCGGCGAGCCGGTACACGTGGCGGATCGCGTCGAGTTCGCGCTCGAGCGACGACGCAAGCGTGCCGTCGCTGCGATGGCTGTCGCGCTCGCCGGTGGTCGTTGGCGTGGCGGTGGCGCGGCGGTACTCGTCGAGGCGGTCGGTGATCATCCACGGGCGGTCGCTGCCGCCGCGCAGTTCGCGTTTCAGGTCGTCGAGATTCCGGTAACCGACGCTGCGCAGGAAACGCCCGACCGAAATGCCGCTGGTGCCGGTTTGCTGCGCGATCTGGTCGGCGGTTTCGAGGCCGAGTCGATCGAGGTTCGCGAGCATGTAGCTCGCGATGCGCTTCGCGGTCGGCGTCAGCTCGGCAAAGCGGGATTCGACGGTATGGGCGAACGCGCAGGTCATCGGTCTGTTAGATCGTTGTCATTGGATGATTAGATGTCATCTATCTAACAAAGCCAAAATCAATCGCGCTAGCGGATAAAAACTATGGGGTGATGGGCAGCGATAGGGTCGAGGGCGCGGTCATGGGGGCAGGTGAAAAAGGCGTTTTTATCTCTGTCAGGCATATTTTGCGTTTATGCCCCACAGGAATAATTCATTCGGTCTGCCGGTCGCCCATACGGAAATCGTGCGTTTCGGCGCGCACAAGGTACTGTCGGTCGAGCGTTTCGATCGTACGTTGCATCGTGACGGCGGGTGGCTGTTGCGCTTGCCGCAGGAGGACTTCTGCCAGGCGCTCGGCGTGCCGCCGCACCTGAAGCACGAATCGCAGGGCGGCCCCGGCGTGCCTGACCTGGTCGGCCTCCTGCGCCATTCGGAAACGGCGCGGGAGGATCTCGACACACTGTTCGCGGCCCTGGTCGTGTTCTGGATGCTCGCGGCACCGGACGGGCACGCGAAGAACTTCAGCCTGCGCCTGCTGCCGGGCGGCCGTTTCCGCCTCACGCCGCTCTACGACGTGATGTCGATCCGGCCGGTCGAAGGCGATGGCGGGAACCCGTGGTCGTGGCACAAGGCGAAGCTCGCGATGGCCGTGCACGGCAAGCGCAAGCACTATGCGATGCGCGACATGACGCGACGGCACTTCACCGCGATGACCGAATACTGCCTGCTCGGCGATATTGCGACGCCAATCGTCGAACGGCTCGTCGCGACGACGCCGCATGTGATCGAATCGGTCGGCAGCTGCGCTGCCTCCCGGTTTTCCGGCGAGGGTAGCGGAGCGCATCCTGGGTGGATTGCGGTTCGCCGCGCAACGGCTCGACGAAATGCCGCGGGCGTAAACCGCACCCCGGCCCGGTTGGCTGGCGTTCGACGCATCGGCATGCGGTTGTTTCAGTTTGAGAGGATCAGTGATCCGAATCGACTGCGCCGCATCGTGATCGTGCGTTGCATGTCTCGATCTTGTCGCCATGTGTGGCATCCCGACCGCGCGCGGTCGTATTTCCGCATTCACCGGACCTGACCCATTCACCGATATCGGTCACCTTTCAGTATCCCGCTGCGCCGCAATAATTACAAAGTTAAAGCGGATCAGATTAAATCATTAATTCAGGTTAATAATTCATTTAAGTTTTTCGGCGATCTGGATTTAACTTGCGTCACGGGATGTTCGATTTTCGATAATCCGAAAAACGGCATGTGTTCCGTAATGGAAATTCGCTCAATTGCAGGCATGAAGAGGAAACCATGACGAATCTTTCTCGACGCAAGATGCTGGCGGGAACCGCCGGCGCCATTGCCGCCGCGGGTATCGCGGTATCGGCCAAGGCCGCCTCGTTCGGCAATCCGGACCGCCCGCCGGAAGGCGCGGTGAATGCGCGCAACCGCCAGAGCCTGACCGACCCGGGCCCGAAAAATCCGGCAATCGCAAACCAGTTTCCGTCTTTTCAGGATCCGCCGGCCACCGATATTAATGGCATGCCGTTATTCTGGGCGTCGTTCAATAATGCGCATAAGCGCATTCAAAATGGCGGATGGGCGCGCGAAGTCACGCAGGACGATTTCGCGATTTCCGAAACCATTTCAGGTGTCAACATGCGCCTCACGCGCGGCGGCATTCGCGAGATGCACTGGCACCAGCAGGCCGAGTGGGCCATCATGCTCGACGGCCGCTGCCGGATCACGGTGCTGGACGAGCTCGGGCGGCCATCGGTGCAGGACGTGAAAACCGGCGATCTCTGGTATTTCCCGCCCGGCCTGCCGCATTCGCTGCAGGGCCTCGGCACCGACGGCGCCGAATTCCTGCTTGCGTTCGATAACGGCCGCGCGTCCGAATTCAACACGCTGCTGTTGACCGACTGGATCGCGCACACGCCGCCCGACGTGCTCGCGCTCAACTTCGGCGTGCCGGCCGACGCATTCAGGAACATTCCGCTCGACAACCTGTGGATCTTCCAGGGCGACGAACCGGGTCCGCTCGCGCAAGCGCAGCGCGCGTCGGCGTCGTCGGCCGGGGCGCCGCCGCATCCGTTCATCTTCTCGCTCGGCGACATGAAGCCGGTCAGGAAGACCCGCGGCGGCGAAGTGCGGATCGCGGACAGCACGAACTTCAACGTGTCGACCACCGTCGCGGCGGCGCTCGTCACCGTGCATCCGGGCGGCATGCGCGAGCTGCACTGGCACCCGAACGCGGACGAATGGCAGTACTACCTGCAGGGCGACGCACGGATGACCGTATTCGACACGGGGCCGAAGGCGCAGACGGCCGACTTCCGCGCGGGCGACGTCGGCTACGTGAAGAAGAGCCTCGGGCACTACGTGCAGAACACCGGCAGCACCGACCTGGTGTTCCTCGAGATCTTCAAGACCGATCGCTATGCGGAAGTGTCGCTGTCCGACTGGCTTGCGCATACGCCGCCGCAGCTCGTCGAAGCGCACCTGAACCTCGCGCCGGACGTGATCGCGCAGTTTCCGCGCAACCGTCCCGACGTCGTGCCGCTGTAACGCCGCCGCCGTCGCGGCCGGCAGGCGGCACGCCGGCCGCGGCGCCCGAACTTCAGGAAGCCTTCCTCATTCGAACGGAACCTCACCATGATTCCCGTCACGAGCAAACCCGCCGGTGGCTTCGCGCTGCCGGGCCGGCCCACCGGGCATACCGACGGCGCCGCGCGCGCCGCGCTGGAAGGGCGCCGCACCGGCGTCGCCGCACTGCTGCCGTTCGTCGGTCCGGCCGTCATCGCGTCGATCGGCTACATGGATCCCGGCAACTTCGCGACCAACATCCAGGCCGGCGCCGCGTACGGCTACCGGCTGCTATGGGTCGTGCTGGCCGCGAACGCGATCGCGATGCTGTTCCAGGCGATGTCCGCGAAGCTCGGCATCGTGACCGGCCGCAATCTCGCGGAGCTGTGCCGCGACCGCTTTCCCGCGCCGGTCGTGTGGGGCATGTGGGTCGCGTCCGAGATCGCCGCGATGGCGACCGACCTCGCCGAATTCCTTGGCGGCGCGCTCGCATTCGGGCTGTTGTGCCACCTGTCGCTGTTCGCGGGGATGATCGCGACGGCGCTCGCGACCTGCGCGATCCTCGCGCTCGAAAAGCGCGGCTTCCGGCCGCTGGAGGCCGCGATCGCGGCGCTGGTCGGCGTGATCGGCGCGTGCTATCTCGGCGAACTGCTGATCGCGCCGCAGGACTGGCACGCGGCCGTGTTTCACCTGGTCGTTCCGCAGATTCCGGATCGCGCGGCGCTGACGATCGCGGTCGGGATCATCGGCGCGACGATCATGCCGCACACGCTGTATCTGCATTCGGGGCTCACGCAGGATCGCACCGCGCCGCACGACGAGGCGGAGCGGCGGCGGCTCGTGCGTTTCTCGAACCGCGAGGTCGTCGTCGCGCTCGGGCTGGCCGGGTTCGTGAATCTCGCGATGGTGATGATGGCGTCGTCGGCGTTTCACGCGAGCGCGCCGGGCATGACCGACATCGGCGACGCGTATCACACGCTGATCCCGGTGCTCGGGCCGGCGGCCGGCGCGCTGTTTCTCGTCGCGCTGCTGACGTCGGGCGTGTCGAGTTCGGTGGTCGGCACGATGGCCGGGCAGGTCGTGATGCAGGGCTTCATCCACCGCCGCGTGCCGGTCTGGGTGCGGCGCGCGGTGACGGTCGCGCCCGCGTTCGCGGTGGTCGCGCTCGGCTGCGACGTCACGCGCGCGATGGTCGCGAGCCAGGTCGTGCTGAGTTTCGTGCTGCCGCTGCCGATGATCGCGCTGCTGATGCTGTCGGCGCGCGCGGACGTGATGGGCGCTTACGCGATGCGGTTGCCGCTGCGGATCGTCGCCGGGGCGGCGACGGTCGTGATCGTCGGGTTGAATGCGTACCTGGTGTGGGCGGCCTTCAACTGAACGGCAGCGGCCGGCGCCTACTGCTGCATGTCCGGCGCTTCGCGAAGCCGCCAGATCACGTTGCACTGCTGGCCGCCGAGGCTCGTCGAGCGCAGCGTGATGACGGTGCCGGCCACGATCCGATACCAGAAATGCGCCATCAGCTCGGTGCCTTTGCGCTGGGGCTGCCCGTCGACCAGCACTTCGCACAGCAGCGGCGACGGCGAGCCGGACGGATGCGTGACGTAGACGTTCAGCCGCGCGATGTCGCGGGTCGCGGTGAACACGGCTTCGTGGTTTCCGCTGCCGATCAGCATCGTGCCGCCCGGTTCGTCGATCGCCTGCAGGTAGGCGCCGGCGCTTTCCTCGATTGCCGCGGCCGCGACGGTCAGCCCGGCCGAGCGCAGGTAGTCGGCCGCCGCGATGCGTGCGGCCACCGCGTCGGATTGCACCGGCGTGCCGTCCGACAGCGCGAACGGCACGCCGTCGCGCAGCGCGGCGTCGGTGTGGTTCGCGTAGTAGCGCCACCGGTCGAGGAAGCGGATATCGCCGGTCATGTGCAGCGCGCGGATCGGCTCGCCGTGATACCGGAGCGTCGTCGTGCCGTCGCTTGCGTCGAACGCCTCGTGAATGCCGTACTTGCTGACGAAGTTCTGGACCGGATCGAGCAGCGCCGTTTCGCCTTGCGCGCTCCACAGGTGCAGGAACGTCGTATCGATCCCGAAGCATTCCTGGAAGTCGGTGCCGATGTGGGCGATGCAGTCGCGCAGATGGCTGGCGTAGCGCGCCCACGCGTCGGCGGTCCCGGCCACGAGCCCGGCCTGCAGTGCGCCGCCGTGGCGCGCGCGGACTTTGTCGACGACGAGACGCCAATGAGCGTCGCGCCGCTCGCCGATCAGCGGCGTGACGACGAACGTGCAGAACAGCGGGTCGGGGCACGCGTGGATCCGGTCGTCGCCGATCTGCGAGAACAGGTCGAACTCCGCCGCGCAGAACCAGATGTCGGCGTCGTACAGCGCGAGCTTGCGGATCTGCGGGTTGCGGGCGCAATACTCGGCGGCCTCGATGAAGCGGCCGACCGGCAGCGCATATGCGCCAGATGCTTCGATCACGTCGACCGACTGGCTCGCCAGGATCAGCCGCTTGCGTTCGGAGAGCTCGTAGCCGATCACCGCGATCCGGCCGTCGAAGCCGGTGTGCCGCAGCGACAGCAGGAACGGGACGAGCATTTCGTACCATGCGCGGTTGTTGTCGTTGATGGCCACGCAGACCGCGTGCTCGCTCGAATGCATGTGTTTTCCCCGGTGGGCCTGCCCGGCTCAGTAGCCGACGTGGCGCTCGCAGACGACCGCGCCGCAGCCGCGGCTGTCGTGATACGTAATATGAAACTGCTTGTTGTCCCACAGCCATTGGAACACGGCTTGGTACACGCCGGCCGTGGTCATGTCGTGCAGCACGATCTTCTTGCGTGCCAGCGGGCCGAAGCGGTTCAGTTCGGCGAGCGTCTGCTCGTACGTGTGCGTGGTGTCGATGAACAGCAGGTCGGATGCCAGCGGCTCCATCGCGAGATCGTCGGCGATCCTGAATTCGAAGTCGACCGACAGGTCTTGCGCGGCCTGCTCCAGTTCGCGCCGGATGTGGAAGTGCTCGTCGGAGATGTCGACCGACACGAGGCGCTTCGGTTGCGCGAGCATGAAGGCCGTCGTGGTCAGCCCGGTAAACACGCCGAGCTCGAGGATGGTGTCGCAGCCGATCGCCGTTTCCGTATAGAAGTCGAAGCGGGAAGGGCTGTCGCCGAGCCAGCCGATCGGTTCGATCTTGTACTGCAGGAATTCCATTCTCAGTTGTTGTAGCGTGCGCATCCGTTTTTCCTTCGCGAAGCGAATTCGGTGGTGGGTGCCATCGCCGGGACCAGCCGGCCCCCGCGGCGCCGGCCATTGTAGATCGCCGGCCGCCGCACTGCCTAGCGCCGACGCGGCGGCTTGCGGCGGCTTGCGGCGATTACCCGCGCGCCGGCATGGTCGGCCGCGCGGGCAGCCCCGATTACTTCGCGAGCGTGCGGTATGACACGAGATCGTTGATCGGCCCGATTTCCGGCCCGGTCACGCCGGGGCGCGTCGCGACCTGCACGACCTTCTCGAACATGATGATGAACGGCGAATTCGCGAGCACGGCCTTCTGCAGCGCTTCGTAGCGCTGTGCGCGTTTCGCGGGCGACGGCTCGACGAGTGCGGCCTCGGTGTCCTTCGTCAGTTGCGGAATGTCCCAGCTGTTGCGCCACGCGAGCATCTTCGTCGGCGACTGGTCGGAGTTGTCGGGATTCCACGCGAAGCCGCGCGCGTTGCTGTTCGGGTCCATGTAGTCGGGCGACCATTCGCCGATGAAGATGTCGTGCTGGCGCGCGCGATACTTGCCGATCGCCTGCTTCGCATCGCCCGGAATCAGCTTCACGCGGATGCCGCCCTGCGCGAAGTTCGCCTGCAGCGCCTGCGCGATCTCGAGGTACGGATAGTCGTTCGGCATGTCCATCGTCACGTCGAAGCCGTTCGGCAAGCCGGCCTTGGCGAGCAGCGCCTTCGCCTTTGCGACGTCCTGCTTGTACGGCCGCGCGTTCGACGCGCCGAGGAAGCCTTCGGGCAGGAAGGTCTGATGCACCTTGTAGGTCGTGCTGACGATGTTGCGCTGGATGCCGTCGTAGTCCACGAGCCATTTCATCGCCTGCTGCACCTCGGGTTTCGCGAGGTTCGGGTTCTTCGTGTTCAGGCTCAGGTACAACAGCGCGGACACCGGCCACGACGCGACCTTGATCTTGCCGGCCTTCGTCAGCGCGGCGAGGCTGTCGGGGCTCAGGTTGCGTGCGGCGTCGGCGTCGCCGTTCTCCAGCAGCAGCCGTTGCGCGGACGCTTCGGGCACGTGACGCAGCACGACGCGCTTCATCGGGTACGGCGTGCGGTACTTGTCGAAACGCTGCAGCACGATGGTCTCGTTGGGCGTCCACTTGACGAGCTGGTACGGGCCCGAGCCCGCGTCGTTGGTCCGGAGCCAGCCGCTGCCGAAATCGTTGCCCTGCTGGTGCGACAGCAGCAGCTTCCTGTCGAAGACCGAGGCCGGGCACGCGCTCAGCACGTTGAGCACGAAGCTCGGCGCGTACTTGCGGTCGGTTTCGAGCACGACGGTCTGCGGATCGACCACGCGCACCTTCTGCATCACGTTCGCCTTCGTGAGACCGAGATCGGCGAGCACGCCGGCCGGCCCCTTGTCGAGCAGGATGGTGCGCTGCAGCGACCACGCGACGTCGTCGGCGGTCACCGGGTTGCCGGAATGGAACGTGAGGCCGGGGCGCAGCTTGAACGTGTAGGTCACGCCGTCGGCGCCGACCGTCCACGATTGGGCGATCTGCCCGTCGAAGCGCGTCGGGTCCTTCAGGTCGACCCGCACCAGGCGTTCGTAGGTGTTCGCGACGTACTCGGACGGCACCAGCTCGTAGATCCCGCTCGGGTCGAGGGTCGTGAATTCGCCGAGCTGCGTGGCGACGACGAAGATGCCGGGCGGCGTGGCCGCCTGTGCCGGCCATGCCGGAACAAGCGCGACGAGCGCGGCGCTGACGAACAGCCGGGACAGCAGGTGCTTCATGCGGGCTCCGTTGAAAGGAAATCGTGGCTGCGATTCTCTCATCGACGGCCGCCCGGATGAAAATATTCGGCGTGCGCGCCGGCGGGCTGGCGCGCGGGAGCGAGCCGGGCGGACGCCCGGCATCGGCGGGTTCGGATCAGATCGCGCAGCGCGCGATCGCGAAGCGCATCGCTTCCTCGGCCGGCTCGTTGCCCGAGCCGCGCACGACCTTGATGACCGAGCCGTTGCCCGACGGTGTCAGCGTGACGAAGTACGAGTTCGAGCCGACGGAGATGTCGGTCACGCCGTTGTGCTGCGATTGCTCGGTGCCCGACAGGCGGCTGTCGAGGCAGTTGGCGATCGCGTAGGCCGGGCGTTGCGACGACACGTAGATCATCGGCGCTGCGCCGGAGGAAGCGGCCGAGTCGGGCGAGGGTGCGGAACCGCAGGCGGCGAGCAGGGCGGCGGGAAGGAGCAGCAGGAATCGTTTCATGGTCGGTCGTCGGGTGTCTCGTATCGAGGCTGGGGCGCGGGGTAGGCGAAACGCGAAGCTTCGCGACGAAACCGCCCGGAATCGGGCCGTTCTTGACGGTCGATACGGCGGGCGGCTGACGTCGGAGTATACCCGCAGCGTCTGACACGATCGGGGCGTTGAAACGATTCGATACAACAAGCACCCGCCGCCGGGCGGCGGCAGCGGGCGTTCAGGCGATGGCGACTGGGCGCTTGCCGGCGTTACTGGCCGATCTTGTTGCTGACCGCATTTTCCTGCTGGTTCAGCACGTGCTGTTCGCTCTTCGTAATGTGGCTGTGGTCCTGCGCAGCCATGTCCCGCTCTTCCTGGCGGATCTTGCGGTCGTCACGGTGCAGGCGCGCGGCCTGGGCGTGCGACATCTCGCCGTCCTTCACTTCGTGATGGATCCGGCGATTCTGGTTTGCGAGGCGCTGGTTGACCTCTTCGCGGCGCGGATGCGCCTGTTGCCACGGCGTGTCGGCGAACGCGGTGCCGGTCAGCACCGACATCAGGGTGGCGGCAATCGCGAGATGGCGGGTGAGGGCTCGCATGGTGTTTTCTCCTGTCGTTGTGCGTCCGGATCGTGGGCGCTTGTCCAAAAAACGCGGAGGGGGCCCCTGCTGTTGACGTTTCTGCCTGTATCGATTGCAAGTCTTTGTTACGTCGGGGCGTTGCGGCGCGGGCCCCGCGCGTGCCGCGCGAGGCCCGGCCGTCGCGCATGCGGATCAATGCGCGCCGGCCGCCGCTGCGTCGGCGTCGCCGCCGCCCGAGCGCGTGGGTTTCGTGATCCAGATCAGCGGAATGATCGCGATGAAGATGATCGCCGACACGTAGAAGATGTCGTTCAGCCCCATCACGGCCGCTTGCGAATCGACCGATGCGTTGAAGAACGCGAGCGCCGAATCGGGGCCCAGGTGCAGCAGCGAACGCGTCGTGTCGACGTGTTGCGCGAAGGTCGGGTTGGTGACGCTCGCCTGTTCGGTGAGCCGCACGTGATGCAGGATCGTGCGGTCGTTCCACGCGTTGCTGATCAGCGACGTGCCCACCGCGCCGCAGAACGTGCGGCCGAAGTTCGACAGGCCGGCGGCGGCGGGGATCTTTTCCGGCGGCAACCCGGACAGGATGATCGACGTCAGCGGCACGAAGAACATCGCCATCGGGATGCCCTGCAGCAGCGTCGGCAGCACGAGATCCCAGCGCGACACGTCGGTGTAGAAGGTCGTGCGCATCATGAAGACCACGGCGAAGCCGACGAACGCGAGCGTCGCGATGTAGCGTGGGTCGGTGCGCGGCAGCAGGCGCCCCATGACCGGCGTGAGCAGGATCGCGAACAGCCCGAGCGGCGCGGTGGCGAGCCCCGAGTCGACCGCGCGGTAGCCGAGATAGCCCTGCATCCACTGCGGCAGCAATACGAGCGTGCCGAAGAACATCCCGTACGCGACCGAGATCGCGATCGTGCCGCCCGCGAAATTGCGCTGCGTGAAGAGCCGCAGATCGACGATCGGGTTGGCTTCGTAGAGCTCCCACACGAGGAAGAACGCGAAGCCGATCAGCGCGACGATGCCAAGCGCGACGACGACGGGCGAGTTGAACCAGTCGAGATCCTTGCCCTTGTCGAGCATGATCTGCAGCGATGCGACCCACAGCACGAGCAGCAACAGGCCGACCGTATCGATCGGCATGCGTTTCGTGGCCGATTCGCGGTCGCGGAACACGATCCACGTGACGGCGGCCGCGAAGAAGCCGACCGGGATGTTGATGTAGAAGATCCACGACCAGTTGTAGTCGTACGTGATCCAGCCGCCGAGCGACGGCCCCGCGATCGGGCCGACGAGCGCCGTCATCGACCACAGCGCCAGCGCGCTCGACGATTTCTGACGCGGCCACGCGCCGAGCAGCAGCGCCTGCGACAGCGGCGCGAGCGGCCCGGCGACCGCGCCCTGCAGGATCCGTGCGGCGAGCAGCGTCGGCAGGTTCGGCGCGATCCCGCACAGCCACGACGCGAACACGAACAGCAGGATCGACGTGACGAACAGGCGTACCTGGCCGAAGCGCTGCGTGAGCCAGCCGGTCAACGGAATCGACACCGCGTTCGCCGCCGCGAAGATCGTGATCACCCACGTGCCTTCGTCGACCGACACGCCGAGGTCGCCCGAGATCGTCGGAATGGCGACGTTCGCGATCGACGAGTCGAGCACGTTCATGAACATCGCGAGCGATACCGCGATCGTGCCGATCGCGAGGCGGCCGCCCGATAGCGGGGCCGAAGATGACGGAGTGGACATGGGTTGCCTGCGTAAGGGGCGTAACGGATGCGGCCCGTTGCGGCGGGCACGCACCGCCGCGCGCGGCCGCGCATGCGCGCGAACGCGGCGCAGGCGCGGCTGCTGAACGGAAGGGGGCACGGCGCGCGCAGCGCAGCCCGGTAGATGGGGCCGATGCGTGCGACGCGCTGCTCGATCGGATGCACGAAGCCGTGGCGGGCTTCGGGAGGCGGGATGCGGCCGGTCAGGAAGGCGGGACGCGCGTGACGCGCCTGCGGGCAGCGCTCAGGCGGCTGCCGTCGCGTGTGGAATGATTTTGCATCGCGACAGGCTAACGATGTGGCGAGCCGCCATCAACACGGGCCGGCTCATCAATCGATTTCGCTTGCCGCAACAATCGGTGTGCGAACCGTGCCGGTTACGGCGCGGTGCGCCATGCGGTGAACACGTCCGCCAGGAAATCGACGAACGCGCGCACCTTGCTGTCGAGGGTCGCGCGCCGGGGGTACAGCACGTGCAGCTCGACGTCGTCGGTCCGGTGCCAGTCGGGCAGCACGATTTCGAGTTCGTTCCGCTCGAGCCGGCGGGCCGTGTAGTGCGTCGAGACCAGCGCGATGCCGCCGCCGCCCGCGGCCTGGCGCAGCACCGTCACCGATTCGTTGGTGATCAGCACCGGCCGCACCGGCACGTCGGCCACGTCGCCGGCCGCATTGGTGAGCCGCAGCGTCAGGCCGGGCGCGTCGCGGCCGACGAGCAGCAGGTCGTGCCGCGCGAGATCCTGCGGCGTGGCGGGCCGGCCGGCGCGGTCGAGATAGGCCGGGCTCGCGGCAAGCTTCGCCTGCGACCAGCCGAGCGAGCGCGCAATGTAGCTGGAATCGGTCAGCACCCCCGCGCGCAGCGCCACGTCGAAGCCGTGCTCGACGAGATCGAGCGGGTTGTTGTCGTAGATCAGCACGAGCTGGACCAGCGGGTAGCGCCGGCGAAACTCGGCGAGCGCCGGCTCCAGTTCGAACAGGCCGATCGAGTAGGGCACCAGCACGCGCAGCATGCCCTCCGGCGCCGTGCGCAGCGCGCGGGCCTGACGGTCGGCGTCGAGCAGGATGTCCTCGGCGCGCAGGCAGCGCTCGTAGTAGTCGCGTCCGGCCTCGGTGACGGAGACGCGGCGCGTGGTCCGGTACAGCAGCTGGACGCCGAGATCGTCCTCGAGCTGCTTGACCTTGCGGCTCACGCGGCTGAGCGGCATGTCGAGGTGCGTGGCGGCGGCGGTGAAATTGCCGCGCTCGACCACGCGCAGGAATATCCGGATGCTTTCGAAGTCCATACGGGGTGCGTCAGTGTTCGACCTGCGCGCATCTTACCTTCGCCGGCCGAATCGCTCCGTGCGGCGGCGATTATCCTGCCCGGAGCAATAACGCATCCTGTCCGCGCCTCTTAGTGGCGGCGGCGTGCCCCCGTATGCTCGCCGCATGAAATTCGCCTTGCCCCATTTGCCGCCGCTCGCGGCCGTGCGCACCGCGCTGCGCGACGCCCGGCCCGCGCTGCTGCCCGGCGCCCTCGGCTTCGCATTGCGCAATACGGCCGCGTCGCTGCTCGCGCTCTACATCGCCTTCCGGATGAATCTCGACGACCCGAAATGGGCTGCGTCGACGGTGTGGATCGTCGCGCAGGGTAGCCGCGGAATGGGTTTGTCGAAGAGCCAGTACCGGATTCTCGGCACCGCGATCGGCGCGGCCGTCGCGCTCGTGCTGACCGGCGCGTTCGCGCAGACGCCCGAGCTGTTCCTGCCCGCGCTCGCCGCGTGGATCGGCCTGTGTGCGGGCGTCGCGACCTTCCTGCGCAATTTCCGCGCGTATGCGGCGGTGCTCGCGGGCTATACGGCGGCCATCATCGCGATGGACGCCGTAGCCGCGCCGCTGCACGCATTCGACATCGCGACCGCGCGCTTTCTGTACGTGGTGGTGGGCATCCTGTGCGGCGCGGCGTTCGAGACGGTGTTCGCGCCCGGTTCGCCGCTGGCCGACGTCCGCACGCGGCTCGCGCGCTATCTCGACCGCGCAGTGGCCGTCGGCGCGGGCGCGCTGCGCCGCGAGCCGAACGGCGCGGCCGTGCACCGGCTGTTCGCGGACGCGCTCGAACTCGACACGGCGGCCGAGTATGCGGCTGCCGGCGCGCCGCCGGTGCGCAACGCGATCGGCCATCTGCGCGCGGCGGTGGTGGGCGTGCTGTCCGCGCAGGCCGCGGGGCAAGCGCTGCACGAGCATGCGGCGCGCAGCGGCGGCACGCCGGACCCGCTGGTCGCCGATGCCGCGCAGGTGCTCGACGGGGTGGCCGCGTCGGGCGAAGCAGGCGCCGAGTTGACCGCATTGCGTGCGCACGTGGACGCCGCGGTGCGCGCCGAGGCCGCCGAGCCGGCCGGCTCGGACCCGTCGCGCCTGCTCACGCTCGACCGGTTGGCGGCGCTGCTTGCCGGTTTCGACGCCGCCTTCGCGGGCAAGGCGCAGTTGGACCAGCCGAATCCGCCGGCATCGCGCGTGCGCTATGCGTTCCACCACGATCCGGTGCTCGCTTGGCACAACGGGATTCGCGCGTTCATTGCGGTGCTGGTCGCCTCGGCGCTCTGGATCGTGACCGCGTGGCCGTCGGGCGCCGGGTTCGTCGCGATCACGGGCGTGGTCTGCGCACTGTTCTCGACGCGCCCGAACTCGGTGGGCGCCACCGTCGGCTTCCTGAAAGGGGCGGCCTGTGCGGCGGTCGCGGGCGCCCTCTGCAATTTCGTGCTGCTGCCGGCGGTGTCGGGCTTCGAGATGCTCGCCTACATCCTCGGCGTGTTCATGATCGGCACGGGCATCGCGATGCGCAATCCGCGCACGGCCGGCATCGGCAGCGGCTTCTCGATCTTCTTCTGGAATTTCACGTCGCCGGACAATACGGCGCGCATCGGCGACGCCGCGTTTCTCAATTCGGCGCTCGCCACGCTGCTTGGCATCGCGTTCGGGGCACTCGTGTTTGCGCTCGTGTTTCCCGGCGATCCCGGCACGAGCCGGCGGCGCCTCCATCGCGCGGTGCGCGACGACCTGGCGCGCATTGCGCGCAATCCGCGGGCGTGGCGGGCGAGTGCGTGGCTGAGCCGCACGGCCGACCGTCTCGGGCGTGAACTCGGCTTCGCGGGCCGTCTGCCACCCACGCTCATCGAGCGCGACCTGCGCGATCTGCTTGCGGCCTGGACGATCGGCAACAGCCTGTTGGCGCTGGCAGAACTGGCGGCACGCGAGCCGGTGGCGCGCCGTGCGGTCGCGTTGGTGCAGGCTCGGGTAGGGTGCGCGGATTTCGCGCGGCTGGCGCGGGCCGGCAACGCGGCAGCCCGTGCGCTGCTGCGGCGTGTGACGGAGGTCGACAGCGACGACGGCCGCGCGCTGCTGCGCGGTGCGGTGTTGCTCAGCACGATCGCCGAGACGGCGGCCGCGCACGAGGGCTTCCTGCGAGGCCGCCAGGAATGATGGAGCGCCCGGCGTGCGTCAGCTGAGGCGATAGGCCTTGCAGGGCGTCACTTCCGCCGGCAGCGGCTCGCGGTTCAGTTCGAGCAGCGTGCGCTCGATCTGCCGCGCAATTATGTTGAGTCTGGCCGCAACCGCTTGTCCTGCAAGGCGAGGGCGTTACCGGTGCGTGTGTATACCGTCAGAAATACAGTCGCCTGGTCGTTATTGTGGCGAGACTGCGATGGAGGCCACAGGACGCTTCACAAGATGCAAGGTGTCTTGCTTCACTCGGTCTGCACCGAGGGCGATGACTACTCCCGTCGCTCACCGTTTTGGCTCCCACATATATCCAGCTTTCGTCAACCGGGTAACCCAGGCACCGCGTTTTCCGTGCTCTGCCATCAGTCGTACAAGCCGACGTCGAAATGTCGCCTCGCGTTTGATTCCTGCATAAGCTTCGGCAAGCTCCTGGAGCGCCCGGAAAGCTTGGTCGTAGGACGATCCTGAACCGCGTTGGAGCTTTGAATCGATGGCGGACCAGGCGCTGTCTTCGTCTTCAAGAAGTGACGTAAGGTAGCGTGAGCGCTCTGCTTTTCGTCGCGCCTCAGCGGCTTTGCAGGCTTCGCGTTCCCGTTGTTCGCGAACGCCACGATGAAAGCTGGCCCGGGCCGCAATTTCACTTACACATCGGGGTTCTGGGTGTACGACGCGATTGGGCACCCGCGCTTGCTCCCACGCGAGGAACCTGCGCCGAAGAGTACGTTCGGCTTCCTGGCTTCGTCCTTCGAGCAGCATGCGCAGCGCTGTGCGCATTTCATCTTCCGTCAACTCGAGCAGCCAAGGATCGAACCGGTCAGCGTCCTTGGATCCGGCAGCCAGTGAAGAGCTCGTTTCTGCCGCGGCGGCGAGCCAGTCCGGATCGAGCATCAGGAATTCAGCGAGGGCGTTCTGCGCAGGCGTCAGTGTCTTGAGTTCGTTCGGCAATGGCGGTTCACGATCATCGTCGCGCAACTCGCCATTACCTATCCGCGCTAGCCAGCCGAGATAAAGCGGGCGTGTATCGCCTCGGAGCAGTTCATCGCGGATGGGTAGCAGCCGAGCCATCCACCCTGCGCCGTCAGCTTCTTCCGAGAAGCGAAGGTATTCTCCAGAGTCGTCGTTGAACCACCAGTCGAGGAGACACTGTTCGCCTGTGTCGACGGCATTGAACGCCTTCGCAAATTGCGACCGTGCCGTGCGCCCCTTGCGACCAGTGTAATCGAGCAGCGACCGAGCATCGAATATTGCCCGCGGCAGTCGCAACAGAAGGCGGCAGCTCCCCCAGTTGGCGGAATAGACATGAGCGTCGAAGTAGCGTTCTACCCAGTCGAGCGGATCGCCTTTGAGGTCACCCCAGTGATATTCATTGACGAAGCTCGAGGCCGTGATCGTCGCGCGCGTGGAGCGGCTTCGCAACTCAGCCTGTTGTTGCCCGGTAAGCGGTCGGTCGACTGCGGCAAATTCGTAGTATTGGTATTCGCTCACGTTTCAATCTTCATTTCGGGGGCGGCAGTTGCCGCGCCAGATTGTGGCTTGCTGAACTTTCCTGCCTTTGATCGGCCACTACAGAAGCCGATGAGTCGGGCTGGGGTGCTCTACCCTATATCCCATTGCCCGATAACCTGCCTGGCGCTTGTCCCACATCCGAAGCAAGCCCGGATGCCCTGTGTCGACGAAGTCGAGGATACGAACATTGGCTTTTGTTGCGTGCTCGCGGTGCAGTCTTCCAGCGTATTGCTGAAGCGTACCTTTCCATGAGATGGGCATTGCGAGGACGAGTGTATCAAGCGGGGGATGGTCGAAGCCTTCGCCCACAAGCTTGCCGGTCGCCAGAATCACTCGCGGGGCATCTGCGGGCAACGCTTCGAGTTCGGCGATTACGAGACTTCGTTGTTTCTTCGACATACGCCCATGCAGCGTGAAAATTTTTTCCACTCTTCCAGTCAGGGCTGCTTCAATGGCTGTGACGTGTTCGGTACGCTCGGTCAGAACAAGAATCTTGCGCCCGACGGCTAGCGCATTGATTACATCGTTGCCGATAACCGCTGTACGTTGCGGGTCGGTAGCGACATGGCGGAACACATCTTGAATGGCTGCTTCGGCGGGCAGATCAATCGTAGCTGACTGGATCCGCGGGATGACTTCAAGGTCGTGTGGGGCCGTTGCCGGTCGTGATGCTGTATGGCGGATCGGCCCGCACTGCATGAATATGATCGGATGCTGACCGTCTCGCCGGATTGGGGGCGCGGTTAGTCCGGGTACATACTTTGCTCTGGCCTGCTTCATCAATGCCTCGAATGAGACGGCTGAAAGATGGTGGCATTCGTCCACGATCACATGCCCGTACTGCCCGATAAACGCGCCCGGGTCCTCCTGGCGCGAAAGCGACTGCATAACGGCGATATCGATTTGCCCGCCAGGCTTCGCCTTGCCACCACCAATCGTGCCGACAAAGCTTTTGCCTACACCAAGAAAAACCTGCAGCCGCTCCTGCCATTGCCTGAGGAGTTCGGTGCGGTGTACAAGGACCAGCGTGCTGACGCCGCGTTCCGCGATCAGGGCTGCTGCTGTCACCGTTTTGCCGAATGCCGTTGGAGCACATAGCACCCCGGCATCGTGTCGAAGCATCGCCGTGACAGCCTCTTCCTGATCGGCTCGCAACCTGCCTGAAAAAGCGACATCAATTGGTTTGCCTGAAAACCGCTCGTCGTGAAGTTCACACCGAATTCTGTTGTCACGAAGCAACTTGCTGGCCGCGTCGAGACATCCACGCGGTAACGCGATGTGCTTAGGGTGGTTTTCCGCACAACCGATAATTCGTGGTTTGTCCCAGACAGGAAAACGCATGGCCTGGGCCTTAAAAAATTCGGGATTCGGAAAGGCAGCAAGGCGGATCAGCCGGTTTAGCAAAGGTTGGGGGACGCATGCTTTCTCGAAATAGACGAGATTGGCTGCGATGACAGAGAGCGAAGCTGGCATCGGACCTGGCAGTGTGTCTTGCTGGCTCTTGCGCACTTTCCACGGTTCCGCCTGTTCCTCCTCGGTAATGAAGGTTACGTCGAGAGGATGTGTACCGCTCGTAGCATCCATGATGGCCTGCTCGACAGAGTCAGTCGCCATCGGCTGGATCGACGCCAGGTAGGCCCACTGGTCCATGTAGGGTTGGAAGTTCTCGTCGACGAAAACACTGCAACCCTGCTCGCGCGGCGTCTTTTGCAGAGGAAGTGCAATCAGATTGCCGAAGCCCCCCCTCGGCATCGTGTCTTGATTAGGGAAGAGGCGGTCGTAGGATGCCAGCTTCAGTTGTCGGGTTCGTGCGCATGTGCGGCTGATGATCGCGGTGCCTAGGCGTCGCGCATCCCGTGCAGGTACGGCTGACCGGAAGAAAATCCAGACGTGCGCGCCATTGCCGGATCGTGAGATTTCCAGCGCGGCCGGTACGCCTAGTTCGGCGCATGACAACCTGAAAGCCAGGGAATCTTCCCGCCAGTCGGCGTCATCGAAGTCGACGGCAAGAAAATGGCAGGTATCGTCAGCCAGCAAGGGGTAGGCGCCAATCGTGTGCCTACCAGCAAGGTGGTCATAGATGATCTGGTCGGACAACGGTATCAGGAGGCGGTGGCCGCAGTCAGAGCATTTGATCCGCGGTTTCTCACAAATACCCGGTCTCCACTCGTTGGCACAAGCGGGTGAGTAGCCTGATTTGCCAGCCTTGCTTTGCCATCTAACCGGATAAACGTCGGTACGACCCTGAAACAGCCGGCGAAACAAAGCGACTTTCTCGTCGGTGCTAAGGCGGGACGCCTCGGACTGCGGGGCTACTGGCTCGGCCAACGACCGTTTGAAGTCAATGCCGTGCGCTTCGAGCACGGCGCGCAGTCGCCCATTTTCGGCGCGCAAACGCTCCAGTTCGCCAGGCTCGGGTGTCATGTCGGCGTTGCGAATGGGATAGCCACCTTTCTGTCCCTGAACACCAACTGTGGTGGAGCGGTTCAATCCTTGTCCTTCGAGCGATTGCTATATAATGTGGATTATATAGTGAGGAGGGCGCCATGCTTACATTCAAGGTCACAACGGTCGGGGCTTCGGCTGGCTTCATTCTTACCAAGGAGGCTATGGCACGGCTCAAGGTGCAGAAGGGCGATACCGTGTATTTGACCGAGGCGCCAGAAGGCGGCTATCGGATCACGCCGTACAACCCCGATTTTGAACGCCAGATGAAGCTGGCGGAAGAGATCATGCACGATGACCGCGATATTCTGCGGGCGCTGGCCAAATGACCGCGTGGCGCTGGGTGCGCGCGGATCTGACTTATGCCGTCCATGATCGCCAGCTTGCCGAGCACGGGGGGCTCGATGGTGTGCGCGACAAAGGAGCGGTGGAGTCGGCACTGGCACGGCCGCAGAATCTCGATGTTTATGCGGGGGCGGACGCGGCGGCGCTCGCCGCTGCATATGCCTATGGGCTTGCGCGAAATCATGGCTTTGCGGACGGCAACAAGAGAACCGCTTGGGTGGTTGCGCGCCTTTTCCTGGCAGACAACGGATATCGGCTGAAGTTTGATCCGACCGACGCCGTTAAGACCATGGAAATGGTTGCTGCCGGCGCGCTCGACGAAGCTGCGCTGGCGGAGTGGTTCCGGCAGCGGATCGCCGAGTAAGTCGGCGGCGGGCGATTAAACTCGAAACTCGCGCTGGTTTAGCCAGTTACGGGCGGCCCATGAGTGATGCCGATGACGGCATCCTTTCGGTGTACCGCGCAATCGCGTCGAGTGCGAGATGGTTCGGCCCGTCGCCGAACGGCTCGGCGATCGCATGTGCGATTGCGTCGAGCGCGATCAGCGTATAGGCGACGAACACGGTGACGAACGGCGTCGCCGCGCCGATCGAGTCGACGAGGCCGAACGGCAGCAGTACGCAGTACGCGTAGATGGTCCGGTGCAGCAGCACGTCGTATGAAAACGGGATCGGCGTCGACGCGATCCGTTCGCAGCCGCTCACCATCGATACCAGATCGTCGAGACGCGCGTCGAGCATCCACAGCCGCGTGCCGGAGAGGTGGCCCGCATTGGCGCGTGCGGCGAACGCTTCGCGCAGTGCGTGCACGATGACGACCGGGCGAAAGCGCGACGCGGCGATGCGCGCGTAGGCAGCATCGTCGAGCAGCCCGCGCAGGTCCGCGGCCGGATCGGTGCCGCGCAGTTGATGCTTGAGCGCATAGACGTACGCGACGACCGTCCGCACGAAGGCGCGCCGCGATGCATCGTCACGGTCGATCGCACCGTAGCAGAGCGCCTGCGACACCAGCGTGCGCGAGGCGGTCAGCACGCCGCCCCACAGTTGCCGGCCTTCGCGGTAGCGTTCGTAGCTCGCGTTGTTGCGAAACCCCGCGAAGATCGCGAGCGTGAGGCCGATCAGCGTGAACGGCGTCGGGTTCAGCGGCACCTTCTCGCCGAGCACGCGGCCGCCGCCCCATACCGCGACGAGGCTGATCGCGAGCGTCAGCACGAGCTGCGGCAGGATGGTCGGCAGCACCGAGCCGTTCCAGACGAGCAGCATCCGCAGCCAGTGCTCGCGCGGACGAACGATCATCGCCGCGCTCCGTCAGGCGGCGATCGACGCCGGCGCGGCCGCGCGATGCAGCAGCACCGGAATCGACTTCGACGTCGGCGTGTTGCATACGTCGCCGACGCTGTCGAGCGGCACGAGCGGGTTCGTTTCCGGGTAGTACGCGCCGATGCAGCCGCGCGGGATGTCGTATTCGACGAGCAGGAAGCCGTCCGCGCGCCGCTCGATGCCGTCGTGCCACACGGTTTCCATGTCGACCCATTCGCCGGCCTTCAGGCCGAGCATCGCGAGGTCGTCGCGGTTCGCGAACACCACGCGGCGCTGGCCGAACACGCCGCGATAGCGGTCGTCGAGCCCGTAGACGGTCGTGTTGTACTGGTCGTGCGAGCGCGTCGTCATCAGCGTCATCAGCCGTTCGCCGTGCAGTGCGCGGGCGCGCTGGATCGGCGTGTCGGCCGGCAGTGCGTGCGCGATGAAGTTCGCCTTGCCCGTCGGCGTGAGCCATTCGCGGTCGCGCGACGCCACCCGCAGGTGGAAGCCGCCCGGCCGCGCGATGCGCGTGTTGTAGTCGTAGAAGCCGTCGAGCGTCGCCTCGATCGCGTCGCGGATCTTCGCGTAGTCGTCCTTGTAGGCCAGCCAGTCGATCTTGCCGCTGCCGAACAACGCGTGGCCCATGTGCGCGACGATCGCGGGCTCCGACATCAGGTTCGGCGACGCCGGCTTGTTCATCCCGTATGACACGTGGACCATGCTCATCGAATCCTCGACCGTCACGCCTTGCGCGACGTTGTCCTGCAGGTCGATCTCGGTGCGGCCGAGCGTCGGGAGGATCAGCGCGTCGCGGCCGTGGATCAGGTGGCTGCGGTTCAGCTTCGTCGTGATGTGCACGGAGAGGTCGCAGCGGCGCATGCCTTCCCACGTGCGCGGCGTGTCGGGCGTCGCCATCGCGAAGTTGCCGCCGAGGCCGATCAGGACCTTCACGTGGCCTGCGAGCATCCCTTCGATCGTCTCGACGACGTCATAGCCATGATGGCGCGGCGGCTCGAAGTCGAACACGCGGCCGAGCCGGTCGAGGAACGCCTGCGACGGCTTTTCCTCGATGCCGACCGTGCGGTTGCCCTGCACGTTCGAGTGGCCGCGCACCGGGCACAGGCCGGCGCCGGGGCGGCCGATGTTGCCGCGCATCAGCATCAGGTTCGTCAGCATCTGCACGGTCGCGACCGAATGCTTGTGCTGCGTGATGCCCATGCCCCATGTCGCGATCACGCGCTCGCTGCGTGCATAGAGTTGCGCGAGGCTGTCGATCTGTTCGTACGGCACGCCGCTTTCGGCCGTCAGCGCGGACCAGCTTTCGTTGCGCAGGTCGTCGGCGAACGCGTCGAAGCCGGCCGTATGCTCGCCGATGAACGCGGTGTCGAGCACACGCGGTGCACCGGCGGCGCGCGCGGCGTCGTCGAGTTCGAGCACGCGCTTCGCCATCCCCTTGATCAGCGCGAAATCGCCGCCGATCGTCGGCTGGATGAACGTCGACGCGATCTTCGTGCCCGACATCGTCAGCATCTCGAGCGGGCTTTGCGGATCGGCGAAGCGTTCGAGGCCGCGTTCCTTCAGCGGGTTGATCGACACGATCGTTGCGCCGCGCTTTGCGCACTCGCGCAGTTCGCCCATCATCCGCGGGTGGTTGGTGGCCGGGTTCTGGCCGAAGATCAGCAGCGTGTCCGCCTGTTCGAAATCGTCGAGCGTGACGGTGCCCTTGCCGACGCCGACCGACGCAGGCAGCCCGCGGCTCGTCGCCTCGTGGCACATGTTCGAGCAGTCGGGGAAGTTGTTCGTGCCGTACAGCCGCACGAGCAGCTGGTACAGGAACGCTGCTTCGTTGCTGGCGCGCCCGGACGTGTAGAACGCGGCCTGGTTCGGGTCGGGCAGCGCGCGCAGGTGGCGCGCGATCAGCGCGAACGCGTCGTCCCACGCGATCGGCACGTAGCGGTCGGTCTGCGCGTCGTACACCATCGGGTCGGTGAGCCGGCCGTGCTGCTCGAGTTCGAAGTCCGACTGTTCGAGCAGCTCGGTGACCGTGTGCGCGGCGAAGAATTCGGGCGTCACGCGCTTGCTCGTCGCTTCGGCGGCGACCGCCTTCACGCCGTTTTCGCAGAATTCGAACGTCGACGCGTGCTGGCGGTCGGGCCATGCGCAGCCCGGGCAGTCGAAGCCGTCCGGCTGGTTCTGGCGCAGCAGCGTACGGTAGTTGCCGCCTGCGACCTTTTCCTTGATCAGGTTGATCGTGACGGCTTTCAGCGCGCCCCAGCCGGCGGCCGGGTGGGTGTACGGTTCGATGCGCGCGGTGGCGGATTTCTTTTTCATGATGCGGGTGTCGGGGTCGATGGCTGCAGAGTACGCGCGGCCCCCGTCCGGCTGTGTGTACACCTGTTCACTTCAAAAAAGAGTACAGTTGCGGCCATTCAGGCAGTGCGGATCGCAACTGTGTTGTTGAAGGGGAGCTGAAAGGAAGGCGCATGAAGCGTTACGAACAACTGGCCGACGATCTCCAGGCGCAGATCGAGCGCGGCGTGTACCGGCCCGGCGAGCGGATTCCGTCGGTGCGGCAGGCGAGCCGGCAGCAGCAGCTCAGCGTCACGACCGTGCTGCGCGCGTACCTCGTGCTGGAAAGCCGCGGCCTGATCGAGAGCCGGCCACAATCGGGCTATTTCGTCCGCGCGCGCGCAGCGGCGCCGGCCGAGGCCGAACTGCACATGTCGGCGCCGGCCGCCGAGCCGTCGGCCGTGGACGTGAGCCGTCTCGTGCTGTCGACGCTGCGCTCGATCGCGCGCGACGACGCGGTGCCGCTCGGCTCGCCGTATCCCGATGCGTCGCAGTTTCCGGTGCAGCGTCTCGCGCGCTATGCGCAGACGATCGGCCGCCGCCGCACGCGCTGGGGCGTGATCGACGATCTGCCGCCCGGCAACCAGGAGCTGATCCGGCAGATCGCGCGTCGTTATGCGGAGCGCGGGATCGCGGTCGAACCCGGCGAGATCGTCGTGACGATCGGCGCGACCGAGGCGATCAACCTGTGCCTGCAGGCCGTCGCGAAGCCGGGCGACACGATCGCCGTCGAATCGCCGACGTTCTACGCGATGCTGCACGCGATCGAGCGGATGGGCATGCGCGCGCTGGAAGTCGCGACGCATCCGGGCGACGGCATCGATCTCGACGCGCTCGAACGAATCCTCGAGCGCGAGCGCATCGCCGCGTGCATGGTGATGCCGAATTTCCAGAATCCGCTCGGTTTCCAGATGCCCGACACGCGCAAGCGCGCGCTCGTCGAACTGCTGGCGAAGCACGGCGTGCCGGCGATCGAGAGCGATGTCTATCACGAGCTGTACTTCGGCGACACGACGCCGAGCGCGCTGAAGTCGTTCGACCGCGACGGGCTCGTGCTGCATTGCGCGTCGTTCTCGAAGAGCCTGTCGCCGCGCTACCGGATCGGTTGGGCGATGCCGGGCCGCTATCGCGACCAGGTCGAGAAGCTGAAATTCCTGAACACGCTGGCCACGCCCGCGATCGAGCAGCTCGCGATCGCCGAGTACCTGAAACACGACGGCTACGATTTCCACCTGCGGCGCATGCGCAAGCAGTACGCGCAGCAGGCGAGCCTGATGAGCGCGATGGTGCGGCGTTTCTTTCCGGAGGGCACGCGGCTGTCGCAGCCGCAGGGCGGGTACGTGCTGTGGGTCGAGCTGCCGCCGCAGGTCGATGCGATGAAGCTGTATGCGCTGGCCCTCGCGCAGCGGATCACGGTCGGCCCCGGGCACATGTTCTCGGCGGGCACCGATTACCGGCATTTCATCCGGCTCAACTACAGTTATCCGTGGTCGCGGCAGATCGAGGACGCGTTGAAGGTGCTCGGGCGGCTCGCGTCGGAGTGCGCGGCGCGCTGAGGGCAGGGGGCCGCGCGGCAAGCGGCGGCCGACGACCGGCCGCCGTCGCGTGCATCAACCCGCGTGCGGCGCGGGCAGCCCCGCTTGCGCGGCGCCGGCCATCTGCCGCATGTCGAAGCCCGACGGGTGCTGGTACACGCGCAGTCCGAACTCGGGCAGCACGGCGATCAGGTGATCGAACAGGTCGGCCTGGATGGCCTCATAGTCGACCCACGTCGTCGTGTCGGTGAAGCAGTACAGTTCGAGCGGAATGCCTTCGGCGGTGAGCGGCAGTTGCCGCGCCATGCAGGTCATGTCGCGGCGGATGCGCGGATGGCCTTTCAGGTAGTTCGCGACATACGCGCGGAACGTGCCGAGGTTCGTCAACTGGCGGCGGTTCGCCGCACAGTCGCCGGCCGCGCCGAGCGTGCCGTTCCATTGCTCGATCGCGTCGACCTTGTCCTCGAGATAGTCCTTCAGCAGCGTCAGGCGTTCGAGCCGCTCGATCTCGGCGTTGGAGAGAAAGCGCACGCTCGTCGCGTCGACGAACAGCGCGCGCTTGATGCGGCGTCCGCCCGCTTCGGTCATCCCGCGCCAGTTCTGGTAGCTCTCGGTGATCAGCTTCCAGGTGGGCACGGTGATGATCGTGTGATCGAAGTTCGCGACCTTGACGGTGTTCAGCGTGATGTCGATCACGGTGCCGTCCGCGCCGGCCGACGGCATCGTGATCCAGTCGCCGATCCGCAGCATGTCGTTCGACGACAGCTGCACGCCTGCGACGAGGCCGAGCAGCGTGTCCTTGAAGATCAGCATCAGCACCGCGGACATCGCGCCGATGCCGGACAGCAGCAGGCCGATCTGCTTGCCGGTCGCGTCGCCGATCACGACCAGCGCGGCGGTGATGAACATCACGAGCTTGACGAGCTGCATCGCGCCTTTCAGCGACAGGCGCGGCTGGTCGCGATGGTGCGTGCGATGCGTGTGTTCGAGCGCGGACAGCGTCGCGCTGATCGTCATCGTCACGAGGAACACGAGCAGCGCGAACAGCGCTTTGTCGGCGACCTGGGCGGCCCTGTCGGGAATGCCGGGCACCGCGCCGAGCCCGAGCTTGATCACGACGAACGGGACGATGCGGTTCAGCCACTTGAACGCGCCGAATTCGAACAGCGCGTCGTCGACGCGCGTGGCGGAAAGCCGTGCGAGCCGCGCGACCACGCGGAACAGCAGGAAATGGACGACGGCGGTGATCGCGCCGGCGGCGGCGAGCAGGATGAGGATGCCGACGAGCGGCGCAAACCAGGATTCGTTCAGGGTCATAGGGGCGAACAGGGGCCTTCTTGTGCGTTGAATCGGCGCCGCGGCGCGGCGCGCGCCCGGTGAAGGGCACATGAAAGGGACCGTGATTGTGCCATCGGGTTCCAGGCAGGTGGCCGTGGATGCCGGGTGCGCGGCTCCCGAACCTCCTCACCATTGCGCAGGTCTCCTCTGTAATCGGGTGACGGCGGGGGATGGAAGCGCATCACCGCAAGCCGCCGCACGTGCGTGTGGCGGCTTGTGTTGCGCACTGGCCGGGGCGCGGCCGGGCCCCGCTGCGGCGGGCCTTCGCGCTTCGATGCGCGAAAACGGCGATCCATGCAATCATGCGGACGTCGCATGGATCGTCGGTGCGCCGTTCGTCGCTGCATGCGGCCCGCCGCCGACGGTGAGCGACACGCACCTCCTTCGCGCACTTGCCATGCGATGCCTGTCCGGGGCACGATGCGCGAACGACTTTGCGAACCACGTCACCCCGTATTCACGCATTCCACGCATGCAAGATTCCAACGAAAGCCGCCCGTCGGGCGTGCGGCTGCTGAAAGGCATCCTCCCGATCCGCGGCGGCGGGGCCCTCCGCGACATATTCGCGGGCCTTTCGCTCGCGTCGATGGACATCCCGCAGGTGCTCGGGTATGCGCGCATCGCCGGCATGCCGGCCGTCACGGGCCTCTACACGGTGTTCCTGCCGCTCGTCGCGTTCGCGTGCTTCGGCGCGTCGCGCCATCTCGTGGTCGCCGCCGACTCCGCGACCGCGACGATCTTCGCGAGCCGGCTGTCGTCGATGGCGCCGGCCGGCAGCGCCGAGTATGTGGCGCTGGCCGGCATGGTCGCGCTACTGACCGCCGCGATGCTGCTGCTCGCGCGCATCTTCAAGCTCGGTTTTCTCGCCGATTTCCTGTCGCGCACGGTGCTGGTCGGCTTTCTCGCCGGCGTCGGCGTGCAGGTGTCGATCGCGATGCTCGGCGACATGCTCGGGCTGGCCGTGCCGTACCCGGCGTCGCGCAGCCTGGCGCAGCTCTTCTACGTCGTCACGCATCTCGTCCACGCGAACCGGCCGACGTTCGCGCTCGCGGCGCTCGTCGTCGTCGCGATTCTCGTGTGCAAGCGGTTTCTGCCGCGCGTGCCGATGCCGATGATCGCGGTCGCGGGCAGCATCGCGGCAAGCGCCGCGTTCGGATTCGCCGCACACGGCATCGCGGTGCTCGGGCCGGTCGCGGGCGGGCTGCCGCCGCTGCGCTGGCCGTCCGTCACGTGGCAGCAGTTCCTCGATCTCGTGCCGGTCGCCGCGTCGTGTTTCGTGATGATCATTGCGCAGAGTGCGGCCGCCGCGCGCGTGTTCGCGCAGCAGTATGACGAGGAGGTCGACACCAACGCCGACATCCTCGGCCTGGCGGCCGCCAACGCGGCTGCGGCGGTGGGCGGCGCGTTCGTCGTCAACGGCAGCCCGACCCAGACGGCGATGGCCGACGGCGCGGGCGTGCGCAGCCAGATCGGGCATCTCGCGTTCGCGGCCGTGGTGGCGGTGGTCCTGCTGTTCTTCAGCACGTATCTGCAGTACCTGCCGCATGCGGTGCTGGCCGGCATCGTGTTCACGATCGCGCTCGGGCTGATCAACCTGCGCAGCCTCGCCGCGATCCGCAAGGAAAGCCCCGGCGAATTCACGCTCGCGCTGGTGACGGCCGTGGCCGTCGTGACGGTCGGCGTCGAGCACGGCATCCTGCTGGCCGTCGCGCTGTCGCTGATGCGGCACGTGCGCCACAGCTACCAGCCGCACACGATGGTGCTCGAACCGGTCGAAGGCAACGGACGGTGGCAGCCGGTGCCTGCAAGGCACGGCGCGATGACGGCGCCGGGGCTGATCGTCTACCGGTTCGGCTCCGACCTGTTCTTCGCGAATGATCATCTGTTTTCTGCCGAAGTGACCGATCTCGTCGATGCGGCGCCGGTGCCGACGCGCTGGTTCGTCGTCGATGCGGGCGCGATCACCGACATCGACTATTCGGCCGCGCGGACGCTGGCCGACCTCGTCAGGATGCTGCACGCACGCGGGATCGGCGTGCTGTTCGGGCGGGTCAGCCGCTATCTGCGCGCGGACATGGATCGTCACCGGATCACGGAGATCGTCGGCGCGTCGTGCATCTTCCCGACACTGCATCAGGCACTGGAGGCCGCCGGTACGACGGTGGCGCCGCAGGAGCCGGGCGTCGTCTAACGGGAGCCGGCGCTACGCGGCGGCCCGCAAGCGCGCGAAGCCGTTGCGCAGGTGGCGGGCGGGTTCCGTCGCGGCCGGCGTGCGCTGGCCGCGTTGCAACCACGGAGCGGCAGTGGCGCTGGCTGAATACCGGGCTCGGCGTGCTGCTCGTGGTGTCGATCGTGCCGATGTGGCTGCCGTAGCGACGCCGCGCGCGCGGCGCGGCACAGCCACGGCATCCGCGGTCAGCGCGAACCGGCGCGCGCGGCGCCGGCGGGTTTCCCGTCCGCACCGGCCGCCCCCAACGGCAGCCGCAGCGTCGTGACGAAGCTCGCCGCGTGCAGCACGCAAAGCAGGCCGAACGCCCACGCATACGCGTTCGCCTGCGTGCCGCCGCTCGCCACCGTTTCGGCCTGCAGCCGCCACGCGAGGAACAGCGTGCAGACAGTCGTGAACGTCGGGCCGCCGAGACGCTGCACGATATTGAGCGAGGTCGTCGCCATCGGCAGGTTGCGGCGCTCGACCGACGCATACGCGGCGGAAATCGACGGCGCGCCGATTGCGCTCTGGCCCATGCCGCGCAGAAACAGCGCCGGCACGAGCAAGTACGGATCGTAGCCGGTCAGCGCGAGGAACACGAACGGCAGCGTCGCGAACAGCGCGAGCAGCGCGCCGGCGGCAGCCAGCCGCCGCACGCCGAACCGGCTCGTCAGCGCGCCCATCGACGGGTAGGTGACGAGCATGCCGAGGCCCATCGGCGCGAGCAGCCAGCCCATTTCGCCAGGCGTGCGGCCGCAGGCCTGGATCAGGAACACCGGAATCAACATCTGGCCCGCGAACAGCGCGCCGTTCGACAGGAATTGCGTTGACGCGGCCGCGCCGAACACCTTGCCGCGCAACAGCGCCAGGTCGATCAGCGCATGGTCGCCCTGGCGCGTTTCGACCCGCAGGAACGCCGCGAGCAACAGCGCGGCCGCGACGATCGCCGCGATGCCGAGCGCTTCGTTGATCCGTTCGATGCCGTACAGGAACAGCACGAGCCCCGGCGACAGCAGCGCCAGGCCGACCCAGTCGAGTTTGCGCGGCTGCGTGTCGTCGCGGTCGCCGGGCAGGAACCGCACGGCCAGCGCGAGCGCCAGTATGCCGACGGGCAGGTTCACGAGAAACAGCCAGCGCCACGACGCGTGCTGCAGGATCGTGCCGGCGACGACCGGGCCGAGGATCGGCGCGAGCAGCACGGGCACGGCCGCGTAGCCGATCACGCGCGCCATCTGCTGGCCGGCGACGCGCGCGATCATCATCTGCGCCATCGGCGCGAGCAGCCCGCCACTCACGCCTTGCAGCACGCGGAACGCGATCAGCGACGGCGCGGACCACGCGAGCCCGCACAGCGCCGACGTGAGCGTGAACGCCGAGAAGCACCACAGATACAGCGCCTTGGCGCCGATCCGGTCGACGAGCCAGCCGTTCAGCGGCAGCACCAGCGTGAGCGCGAGCAGGTAGCCGCTCGTCACCCACTGGATCGTCGCGAGGCTCGCGTGCAGATCGGTCGCAAGGCTCGACAGCGACACGTTGACGATCGTCGCGTCGAGCTGCGACAGCAGCGAGCCGAGTACCGCGACCGCGCTGACCTTCCAGATCGACGGATCGAGCTGGCTGGCCGCGTGGCCCCGCGCCGTCCGGGCGCGCGGGTCGCTCATGCGCCGCGCCGGTCGAGCAGCGCGATGATGTCCTGCGTCGTGCCCGTCTCGCCGAGGCGCGGGAACAGACGCTCGACGCTGTTCGCATGCCTGTCCGCGTCGAGGTCGGTCATCGCGTCGACGGCGAGCGTCACGTTGTAGCCGAGTTCGTGCGCCTGCCGTGCGGTCGATTCGACGCCGATGCTCGTCGCGACGCCGGCCAGCACGATCTGCGTGACGCCGGCCGCCTTCAGGTGCGCGTCGAGGTCGGTGCCGGTGAATGCCCCCCAGGTCTTTTTCGTCACGAGGTGATCGCCCGGCTGCCGGTTCAGTTCGGGCACGAGTTCGGTCCAGTCGGCGGGAAGCGGGTCCACGCGCACCTGCTGCTGGGTGCGACCCGGAGCGCCGCCCGCGACGTTGACGAGCACGACCGGCAGGCCGCGGTCGCGGAATGCGTCGAGCAGTGCGCGGGTGTGCGCGATCACCGGTTCGACCGGATGCGCGGTGGGGAGGGCGACGATGCCTTTCTGCAGGTCGATGACGACGAGTGCCGTGTTCGTGTCGAGACGGGTTGCGCACATGATGGGACTCCGTGGAAGGGACGAGGAAAGCCGTGCGCGCGAATGCCGTGGGGCGCGCTGGCCGGATTCATTGTTCGCCGATGCGGCGGATCAGCGGGATCGCGGCGGCGAGCGTGTCGATGTCTTCCGGATCGAGCTGCTCGATCGCGGCGCCGAGCCACTTGTGTTTCGCGGCGTTGCGCTTGAGCCGTGCATCGAGGCCGGCCGCGGTCAGCCGGAACAGGATCTGGCGGCCGTCGGTCGGATGCGGTTCGCGCTCGACGAGACCGTCTTCCTCGAGGCTTGCGAGCGTCGCCTTCATCGACTGCGGCTTCATCGCTTCAGCGCGCGCGAGGTCGGCGGTCGTCATCGGCCCGTGCCGTTCGAGGCGCGCGAGCGCGCTCGTCTGGGACATGCCGAGCCCCCCGGATTCGATCTCGGAGCGGAGCCGGCGGATCAGCTGGCCGACCGCGAGGGTCAGGTCAGCGGCGACGATGTCGGCGGAAACGCCGGGTTTGCGTGGCGGGTTCATGCGGCGGATCATAAGACACGACAGTTAAACTTGCAAGTTTAACTGTCTAATTGTCCGCCGAATCGAGGTGCAGCGGGAGGGCGGTCATGCGCCGCGGACCGGGACCGGAACGACTTCGCTGTATCTCGGGGTCGCGTGCTCGTGCAGCAGGTCGCCGAGGTATTGCGCGAGTTCGTCGGCGGCGAGCGTCGGCGGAACATGCAGGTTGGCCGGGCGCCGTTTGCCTTCGGTGCCAAGATCGAACACGGCCCAGCGGCCATTCATGCGCACGACGGCCAGCAGCCGTCCGAATGCGTTGAAGCGGTATTCGTCCTGCATGGCATCGCTCCCGTAGGGTGAACGCGCCGGCCGCCCGTGTGCGCTTACCGGATCGAGCAGGACAGCCAGCGGTGGATCTTGATGGCATCGCTCGAGACGCCCGCGCGCGTGGGCGCGCCGAGCAGCACGACCGTTTCGCGGCGGCCTTTCACGCGCATGCGCATCACGACGCCGTGCCCGGACTCGTTGATGAAGCCGGTCTTCTGCAGCCGGATCGGCAGGCGGCGGTAGCGGACGAGCGGGTCGGAATTCACATACAGCAGCTCGCCGTCGCCCGGGCGCACGGTGGTCGACGTATCCGTCGAGAAATAGCGGATCAGCGGATCCTGCGCCGCCGCGCCGACGAGCTTCGCGAGATCCTCGGCCGTCGACACGTTGT
This sequence comes from Burkholderia sp. BCC0405, assembly GCF_902833075.1. Lineage (NCBI taxonomy): Bacteria > Pseudomonadati > Pseudomonadota > Betaproteobacteria > Burkholderiales > Burkholderiaceae > Burkholderia > Burkholderia sp. BCC0405. The sequence continues at coordinate 206,402 of NZ_CADFEO010000011.1, read as the reverse complement.
GCGGCGACAGGCCGGTCGGCTCGCGGAAGTGCGTATGGCGCATGCCGAGCCGGCGCGCTTCGCGATTCATCGCCTTGACGAAGGCGGCGCGTCCGCCCGGATAGTCGCGGCTCAGCGCGGCGGCCGCGCGGTTTTCCGACGACATCAGCGCGATATGGAACATCTCGCGGCGCGACAGTTCCGAGCCGACCTGCAGGCGCGACACGGTGAACTTGATCGTGTCGCGGTCGTGCGCGGTGACGCGCAGCACGCCGTTCAGCGGACGGTCAGCGTCGCGTGCGACGACGGCCGTCATCAGCTTCGAGATCGACGCGATCGGCCGCACGGCGCGTGCGTTGCGCGCCAGCAGCGGCGTGCCGGAGTCGACGTCGAGCACGTAGGCCGCGCGTGAATGGAGGGAATTGACCGTGCGCGGGCCGTAGCCGCAACTCGCCATCAGGCGCGGCCTGGCGGCCGGGCGCGGGCGCACGGCGGTCGCGCGCTTGGCGCGACGCTGCTGCGGGGCCGGTGCCGCGTGACGCTTGACTGCCTGGTGCTTCACATGCGGGCGGCGATGCTTGACGGCCTTCTTGGTGCGCTGGGCCGGCTTCTTCTTGACGGTTTTCTTGACGGCTTTCGCCGGCGCATGAGCGTGCGCGGCGCGCGGCGGCGGGTTGCGTGGCGTGGACGACGCGTTTGTCGAGAAGGCGAGCATCAGCATCGACAGGGCGACGAGCAGGGTGGCTCGGGCGAAGGGCAGGCGCGCGATGAGGCCGGTCAAGCGAACGTCTCCTTTTCACGCGCGGTGAGGCTGCGTGGAATGTACGGGGGGCAGCGGGATGCGGAAAATTATACGGTCGATCGCGGGGCGATGACGATTGAAGGCGGGAAACGATGCGCGATTCGGTGAATGGCGCAGGCCCTGTTCGGCGGGGTGACGCCTCTTTGCGTGGCGATTTGCGTCGATATGCCGCGCCTGCCTGACAAACGATGGAACAGCCGGCAAGATGTCGGGATCATTTTCAGGAGCGCCCATGTCCAGCCGCCCGCACGCGTTACCCGTGCAGCCTTGCGTATCGATCGACAGCCTGTCCGCGAAGGGGGAGCTGGTTGCCTGCAACGTCGCTTGCAGCGCGATGGTTCCGAACCGGTCGAGATCGCTCGAATGACTGGCCGCGGCCGCGTGCTTCACGCGGTCGCTACGGACGGCAACTGCTATCGCATCGATATCGCCGACCTGGCGCTCGGGTGAGGGCATCGCGCGTTTTGACGTCGCAACGGCGAGGGCACGCATGAAAAGCATGCACGGGCGCCGCGCGCCATTCAACGTGGCCAGTTTCGCCGCGACACCACCGCGAAGCTGAGCGCGATCGAGCCGGTCACGGGGCGCGGCGGCGCGTCGTTCATCGCGCTCATCGCGTCCACGGCATCGCCGAAACGAAAGCCGCGGCCGCGGCCGCCAGCGCGTTCGGCACGCTCGATTCGTTCGGCACGACGTTTCGGCGCGCGCGGATCGGCTGTTGCGGCGCGCCCGTCGAGGGCGGCCGGTGCGCACGAAGCGTCGTCGGGCGGACATTCACTGACGAGATCAACGGACATGACGGGCGATTCCTGAAAGGGCATGTCCGTATTGAACGTCATTGCATTCGATCGGTAAAATGAATGTTTTGATCGTTGATATTCCTTTCAAGAATGGAATTGAAACTTCTGAGGACGTTCCTGACCGTCACCGAGCTTTGCCATTTCAGCCGCGCGGCCGATTCGCTGCACATGAGCCAGCCGGCACTGAGCAAGCAGATCGGCGCGCTCGAGGCGAGCCTCGGCGGCAAGCTGTTCGAGCGCGGCCGGCATGGAGCGGAGCTCACCGCGTTCGGCGAGCGTTTCCTGCCCGATGCGCAGGCGCTGGTGCGCGATGCGGACGAGATTCTCGCCCGCGCGCGCGAGCTGTCGAGCGGGCAGCGCGGTCATTTGCGGCTGGGCATCTGCTTGTCGGTGCTGACGCTCGCGCCACGGCTCGTCGCGGAGTTTCGCAGCCGGAATCCTGGCATTGCCGTCACGCTGAGCGACCTGTCGTCCGCGGAGCAGACGCGCCGATTGCGCGCGGGCAAACTCGACGCAGGTTTTTTGCGCCTGCCGTCGGACGAAGGACTGTCGTCGTTCAAGGTGATCGACGAGGCGCTGGCGCTGGCGGTGCCGCCGCATCTCGGCCTGAAGCGCGTGCCGGCCGATCTCGGCACGCTCAACGAAATCGGCTTCATCGCGTTGCAGCGCGCACGCGGGCAAGGGCTGGCCGCGCAGGTCGACCGGTGGTGCATCGAACGCCGCTTCGTGCCGCACGTGACGCAGCAGGCCGAAGACGTGCAGTCGGTGCTCGCGTCGGTCGCGGCCGGCGCGGGCGTCGCGTTCATCCCGTCGCGTGCGCAATATCTGCTGCGTGACGCGACGGTATTGCCGCTCGACGGCAAGGACGCGAAGTGGCGCGTCGGGCTCGCGTGGCTGTCGGGCCGCGACGATCCCGTCACCACACGCTTCGTGTCGTTCATGCGTGCCGCGATCAAGCATGCATGATGGACGAAGCGGTATAGTGTCCTCGGCCGGCGGCGGTCGCCCGATCGCGTGCCGGACACCCGAACGACAGCCCCCGTCTTGCTCACCGACCGCAACCCATGACTTCGGAATCCGACGACTCCCCGCTCGATCCCGCACTCGTCGCGACGCTCGCGACGCTGAACGACGCCGCGAGCGATCCGGCCGGCAAGACCTGGTCGTTGCCCAAGATCGCGAAACGCACGCAACTGCCGATGAGCACGCTGCGCCGCGTGCTGACGCAGCTCGACGCCGCGGGCCTGAGCGTGACGACGCTGAACGAGGACGGCACCGGCAGCGCCGCGCTGACCGACGAAGGGCGCGCGGTGTGCGCGCAACTGTTCGGCGCGAGCGACGCGCAATGAAAAACGGGCCGCTGGGAAGCGGCCCGTCGTCTTGCGGCCGGGTATGCGGTTCGATACGGGGTATCGGTTTGTTACCACCGCACCGTCACGCCGCCCATCACCGAATGATCGTAGGTCTGGTCGTTCAGCCCGCGCCGGTAGCCGATGTCGAGATCGAGCCACGGTTTCGGCGAATAGATCGCGCCCGCGATCACGAATGCAGGATTCGCACCGGCGCTGCTTGTCGTGTTGCGTGATGTGCCGATGTCGGCCACGATCTGCAACGTGTCGGTCACCTTGTAGATCGCCGCGCCCGACACGGCCCAGATCGACGTCAGGTCGCCCTGGCGATTCGGCTGGTACGTCATGCCCGCATTCGCGAGGAACGAAAACCGCGCGACGTCGAGCTGCGCGAGCAGCGTTGCGCCGGCACCCACGCGGCCGGTGCCGAGCCCGCGCCGGTCGTTGCCGGTCGGCGTCGTCAGTTTCGGCTTCAGCGCGATCGACAGCGGGCCGCGTTCGACGAACCGCCATTTCATGCCGATCTCGACATCGCCGACCCCGGCGCCATTTTCGTCGGTGCGTGTCTGCAGATGCGTGTACGGCACGTTCACGTAGAGATCGGCGTGATCGCCGAACCCGCGCGTGAGCGTCGCGTTCCACAGCTGGTGACGGCCGTTTTCTTCCTGTTTCGAGGTTTCCTCGGCGTTGAACTCGAACTGCCAGTTCGCGTTGCCCTGCGTGCCCGTGTCGTCGCTGACGAGCGGATGGGTGGCGAGGGCGTCGAACGGCGCGAGGAGGGCGCTCGCGGCTGCGAGCGGAAGCATTCTTTTCATTGGATCACCTGTCGTGCGTGGCGAGCCGGCCGGCCCGCACAGGGGTGCGCGAGCCGGCCGGCTTCAGGAAATGGCCTTCAGAACCATTGCTTGTAGCGGCGCACGTAGATCGTCTTGACGATCTGCGCGAGCACGATGTAGCCGACCATCGTCGCGGCGAGCCACGGCCAGAAGGTGCCCGGCAGGTGCATGAAGCCGAGGGACTCCGCGAACGGCGAGAACGGCAGCCAGCAGCCGATCGCGATCGCGGTGAACGTCGACAGCAGCACCGGCAGCGCGGCCGTGCTCTGCAGGAACGGGATCTTCTGCGTGCGCAGCAGGTGTACGACGAGCGTCTGCGATACGAGGCTCTCGATGAACCAGCCCGAATTCATCACGATCTGGCCGCCGGTGCCGCCGTTCAGGTGATACATCGCACCCGCGCCGAACACGGTCCACATCAGGATGTACGTCGTGATGTCGAACACCGACGACGTCGGCCCGACCCAAAGCATGAAGCGGCTGATGTTGCCGGCTTCCCACTTGCGCGGCTTCTTCAGGAACTCGGGATCCATCTTGTCCCACGGCAGCAGCATCTGCGACGTGTCGTAGATCAGGTTCAGCACGAGCAGCTGGGTCGCGAGCATCGGCTCCCACGGCAGGAAGGCGCTGGCGACCAGCACCGAGAACACGTTGCCGAAGTTCGAGCTCGCGGTCATGTTCAGGTACTTCAGGATGTTGCCGAACGTCTCGCGGCCCTTGATCACGCCTTCCTCGAGCACCATCAGGCTCTTTTCGAGCAGGATGATGTCGGCGGTTTCCTTCGCGATGTCGGCGCCGCTGTCGACCGAAATGCCGACGTCGGCGTCGCGCAGCGCAGGCGCGTCGTTGATGCCGTCGCCGAGGAAGCCGACCGTGTGGCCGTTCGCCTGCAGCGCCTTCACGATGCGCGCCTTCTGCAGCGGCGTGAGCTTCGCGAACACGGTCGTGCGTTCGACGACTTCCGCGAGCGTCGCGTCGTCGAGCGCTTCGATTTCCGTGCCGAGCATCGGCTTGCCGGGTTCGAGGCCGACCTGGCGGCACACCTTCATCGTGACGATCGGGTTGTCGCCCGTCAGCACCTTCACCGCGACGCCGTTTGCGCGCAGTGCGGCGAGCGCCGGCGCCGCCGATTCCTTCGGCGGATCGAGGAAGGTGAGGAAGCCGCGCACGACGAGGTCGTGTTCGTCGGCGGTGCGGTACTGCTGGCGCTCGTCGCCGCGCGGGATCGTGCGCGTCGCGAGCACGAGCACCCGGAAGCCGTCCTCGTTGTATGCGGTGGCCTGTTCGAGCAGCCGCTTGCGCGCGACGAAGTCGAGCGGGCGCACGCCGTCCTCATCCTGCACGTGCGTGGAGACGGCCAGCATTTCCTCGACCGCGCCCTTGCAGATCAGCAGGTGCGTGCCGCGCGTGTCCTCGACGACGACCGACAGGCGCCGGCGGACGAAGTCGAACGGCAGTTCGTCGATCTTCTTGTAGCCCTGCGGCTTCGCGCGCGCGCCGATTTCGTCGGCACGCGCGACGACCGCGATGTCGATCAGGTTCTTCTGGCCGCTCTGGTGGAAGCTGTTCAGCCAGCCGAGCCGCAGGATCTCCTCGTCCTTGTAGCCCGACAGGTCGAGATGATGTTCGAGGATGATCTTGTCCTGCGTGAGCGTGCCGGTCTTGTCGGTGCACAGCACGTCCATCGCGCCGAAGTTCTGCACCGAGTTCAGGCGCTTGACGACGACCTTGCGGCGCGCCATCGCGACCGCGCCGCGCGCGAGGTTCGCGCTGACGATCATCGGCAGCATCTCGGGCGTGAGGCCCACGGCCACCGCGAGGGCGAACGTGAGTGCGCTCAGCCAGTCGCCCTTGGTGAGGCCGTTGATCATGAACACGATCGGCACCATCACGAACATGAACTTGATCAGCAGCCAACTCACGCTCGCGACGCCGCGGTCGAAGCTCGTCTCGATGCGCTTGTGGCTTACGACGTTGCGCGCGAGCGAGCCGAAGTAGGTGTCCTCGCCGGTCGCGACGACGACGGCCGTCGCCGTGCCGCTGACGACATTGGTGCCCATGAAGCAGACGTTCTCAAGATCGAGCAGCGATGCGGACGTATCGGTCGCAGCATCCGCCGCATGCGTGCTGGCGGATTTGCCGGCGACCGCGCCGAGCGTGTCGTACTTCTCGACGGGCAGCGCCTCGCCGGTCAGCACGGCCTGGCTGATGAACAGGTCGCGCGACGCGAGCAGGCGCACGTCCGCCGGGATCATGTCGCCGGCCGACAGGTGCACGATGTCGCCGGCCACGACTTCGCGCATCGGCACCTCGCGGCGCGACGGTTCGGACGTGTCGGTCACCGCGCGCTGCACGGTCGCGGTCGTGCGGACCATCGCCTTCAGCTTCTCGGCGGCGCGCAGCGAGCGGAATTCCTGCACGAAGCGCAGCAGCGCGCTGATCGTGACCATCGTCAGCAGGATCGTCATGCCGACGTAGTCGCGGTCGTCGGGTGCCGCGAAGTAGACGTCGGTGAAGAAGCTGATGGCGGCCAGCACCAGCAGCACATAGACGAACGGGTTGTGGAACGAGAGCAGCAACTGGCGGGTCCAGTGCGGCGGCTTGTCGTGCGCGATTTCGTTCGGGCCGTAATGCTGCAGGCGATCGGCGGCCTGGTCGTAGGTGAGGCCGCGCGTGCTGGCGTTCAGCGACTTCAGCGTGTCTTCGAGCGGCCGGGCCGCTTCCTGCGCGGCGCGCATGATGTGCGGGTCGTTCTGCGGGCCGGCGCCGGCCTTGATAAAGCCGCGCTGTTTCTTTTGCGATGTGTTGTGTCGTGTTGTCATGAGTCGGTCCCTGCGCACGGGGCGGCGGGCGGGGAGCGACCGTGACGTTATCGACGCACGAGCGCTCCCTGCCGCGTCGCGTCAGGCGCGATCGGTTGTGGATCGGAGAAGGCGGGAACGCTCGCCGGCGCGTGCGGTGCGGCCGGAGGGGCGATGCGCAGCGTCGCACCGGCGAGCGGTAATCGACTACTGTCGTCTGAGTTCATCTGCACTCCTTTCGGTTGAGAATGATCGGCACGGACGATCGACAGCGACGCACGCACGAAGGCGCGCGGCCGGACGGCACGCGAACGGAAAGCGCACGCAACTGACGCTGCGCGCAACACGAATGCACGCACGCGACGGCGCATCGCGTGCATTCGACAACAATGAAAATTCGGCGGGAGATCGGGCCAGTCAGGCCGGAAGGGCGCCGCATCCTGCTTCCCGGGATGCGGCAGAAGACGAGGCTCTGCGCGTTTTCCTCAGGCAGCAGTCAAGTTGGTCAAGGACCAACTACAACTCGCATCGGTGTTCACAGAACACTCCATGTAATTAGACGGGAGCGATGGTAATGGGTCGCTGTGCGAAGCGTCAACCCTTTTGTCAGTCGTTATTTCGAGAAACGTAATCGGGGCGATGCGTGACCGGAGAATCGCCGGATCGCCCTCGATGAAACGGCCGCGCGCATGCGATATCGGCATGCGCGCGGCCGCGTCGAAGCAGGGTGGCGCCGCTTAGTTGGCTGACGCGACGGCGGCCCCTGCATCGAGGATGCCCGAGCCCGCCGGCATCGCGGTGCACGACGTGCCGGCCGCCAGCTTGGTCGTGCGCGTGCCACCCTGCAGCTTCTGCTGGATCTGCGCCGGCGTGAGATTGCCGTTCACCGACAACATCAGCGCGGCGACCCCCGTCACCTGCGGCGTCGCGAGGCTGGTGCCGCTCGCGAGGCCATAGGTGTCCGAGCCCGGCGTCGTGGTGCCGGTATTCGACGTCGACAGGATGTTGACGCCCGGCGCGCTCAGCGCGACATCGGCGCCGAAGTTGCTGAACGACGCGCGGAGGCCCGTCGTGTCGGTTGCGCCGACGCTGATCACGCCACGGCAGTTCGCGGGCTGGTCGAGACCGGTCGACAGGCCGTCGTTGCCGGCGGCGACGACGACGGTTACGCCCTTCGCGGTCACGTCGTCGATCGCCTGCTGGAACGTCGTGCTGCACGCGCCGACCCCGCCGAGGCTCAGGTTGATGACCTTCGCGGGCGTCGGGTTGTTCGGTACGCCGTTGACCGGAATGCCGGCCGCCCAGCGCATCCCGTCCGCGATGTCGCTCGTCGTGCCGCCGCACTTGCCGAGCACGCGCACCGGCAGGATTTGGCCGAGCCACGAGACGCCGGCGATGCCGGCGCCGTTGTTCGCGGTCGCGCCGATCACACCCATCACGCGGGTGCCGTGCCAGCTGCTGTTGCTCGGCTGGGGCGCGCAGTTATAGTACGGGCCGCTCGCATTGCTGAGTTCCTGCTGCGTGACCCAGTCGCCCGGATCGGTTGCGTCAGGGCCGCGCGTCTGGCCATTGTTGCTGGTATTGACGTTGCTGATGAAGCTGTAGCCGGGCAGAAGGTTGCCGACGAGGTCGGCATGCGGCCGGTAGCCGGTGTCGAGCACGGCCGTGACGACGGTCGGCGAACCCTTCGTCACGCTCCATGCGGGCGGCATGTCGATGCCGGCGGTCGGGTCGGACAGGTACCACTGCTGGCTGTAGAGCGGATCGCTCGGCGTGTCGCGGATCTGCATCGGGTGATCCGGTTCCGCGTAGTCGACGTCCGAATCGGCTGCGAATGCTTGCGCGAGCGCGGCTGCGTCGGAGGCGGCCATGCGCTGCCCGAGCGACAGTACGGCAGCGCCGTTCGAGATCGTCCGTTCGACCTGGACGTTTACCGGCATTTGCCCGACCGCGCTCGCATAGGCGCGTGCGCTGCCGGTGACCGGTGCCGTCCAGCGTGTCATCGAGCGCTGGATCACCGCGTCGAGCCGCGTCCCGTTGTCGACGGCCGCCATCGCACGCGTGGCCGTCAGCGTCTTCAGCTTGACGATCAGGTGATCGATCGGCGCTTCGGCCGGCGCCGTCTGCGCCGCCATCTGCACGGCGGCCTGCTGCGTCGCGCATGCATTGGTGCCGGTCGTGGTGGGAGCGGGCGTCGGGGCGGTCGGGGCAGGCGTCGGAGCCGGCGCCGCGTTGGAGGAAGACGGATTGCTGCCGTCGCCGCCGCCACCGCCGCCGCAACCGGCGAGGGGCAGGAGGGCGGCGGCAGACAGCATGCCGGCTAGCATGCGCGCATGTGCGGAGCGCGCCAGCGCAAAATTGAATCGTTTGGCTCTCATGTTGAAACTCGATCCTCGTAGATAACCGTCGTGCCGGCGGTGGCGCTGATCCGGCTGACCCGGACCTTGTCTTTTTTGTCTGACGGTTGCAGCAAGGTTGCTGCGACGCGCCATGCACTGGGTAACGGCCGGCGTGGCGGCTTCTTGAGTGCGTTTCACGAGAAAAAACGGGGCGCGCGCAAACGATTACGTTGCTGCGTTGCAGCATGAACGCGTGTTTGGAACGTATGCCACAGAAGAGGGGGTGAACCCTTGCGCGGCCGATCGGGCGAAATGTGCGGCGCGGGGCGGTTTGCGCGGTACGGAAAACATCTTTCACGCCCTGGCTGCGGTGGAAGGTTGATTACGCTTTCCCTGATGCGGCGCGAATTTTGTCGGGCGTACGATCGTCATTCGATCAACGTTTCGTCAGGAGAAAAGCATGGATCGCCGTTTCCGCTGGCTGGCCGTCGCGCTGTCCTGTGCGCTGGCGGGGAGCGCGCACGCGCAGGCCCTCACCGGCACGCTGAAGAAGATCAAGGACACGGGCGTCGTGTCGCTGGGCATTCGCGAATCGTCGGTGCCGTTCTCGTATTCGGACAACCAGCAGAAGAACATCGGTTATTCGCGCGACATCGCGTCGCGCATCATCGACCAACTCAAGACGGAACTGAACCTGCCGAATCTCGCGGTGAAGGAAATCCCGATCACGTCGCAGAACCGGATTCCGCTGCTGCAGAACGGGACGATCGATTTCGAATGCGGATCGACGACGAATACGCTCGAACGGCAGAAGCAGGCCGCGTTTTCCAACAGCATCTTTTTGTACGGCATCCGCTTCAGCACGCGCAAGGATTCGGGCGTGAAGGACTTTCCCGACCTGGCCGGCAAGACGGTTGCGACGACGGCCGGCACGTCGGACGAGCGCCTGCTGCGCAAGCTCAATGAAGAGAAGGCGATGAACATGACGATCATCAGCGCGAAGGATCACGCCGAAGCGTTCATGAACGTCACGACCGGGCGCGCGGTGGCATTCGTGATGGACGAGCCGCTGCTGTACGGCGAGATTGCGAAGGATCGCAACCCGGGCGCGTATACGGTGACGGGCACGCCGCTCGTCCATGAAAACTATGCGTGCATGATGCGCAGGGACGATCCGGCGTTCAAGCATGTCGTCGACGGCGTGATTGCGAAGATGCAGACGTCGGGTGCGGCCGAGAAGCTGTACGACCAATGGTTCATGAAACCCATTCCGCCGAAGGGCGTGAGCCTCAACTATCCGCTGTCGGCGGAGATGAATCAGTTGTTCAGGAATCCGACGGATCAGGCGCAGTATTGACGGAATCGTTTCAATCGAGTGCAGGCCGGCATGACGAACATGCCGGCCGTGCGTTCGAACGCCACCGGCCCGGCAACCGGTGATGCGGCTCGCATCCGGCGGCGTGAGCGGGCTTCGCGCTGTTCAAGTCGGACGATGAAAGCCGCCTCTTGATCCTTCGCTGCGCGCGCCGCGTTGCCGGCGCCGTACCTCGCGGACATCCGTCCGGATCGCGTTCCCCCGCTTCTTTTTCCACTTTGCCCGCGCCGGTGCTCCGCGCCGACAGGCCGCGTGTGCACACGCATGCGATGCCTGTCCGGTCGCGCCGGTTATCGCGTATACCCGGATTCAGATTTCAATTTGAACTGGTCAGAATCGGCCAAAATTGTTCAACAATTTTCGGCGAAAAATCCCGGGAAGCCCCATGCGGCGGCGTCTGGGAGGCGTTGCGGAATTTCAGCGCGGGAGCCGAACAACCCAGGAGTCTTGCGATGTCCGCTCGTTTTCCGCTTCGCCATTTCCTTCGCGGCGCGCTCGTGCCGCTGGCCCTCGCGTGCTCGTTCGCGGCGGCGGCTCCGCTGCAGACCGTCCGGCCCGGCACCTTGCTGGTGGGCTCCGATCTCACGTATCCGCCTTATGCGTATCTGGAGGCCGGCAAGCCGGCCGGCTTCGACGCCGAGTTCTCGCGGATGCTGGCGCGCCACCTGAATCTCGAGCCGGTGTTTCTGGACACGCGGTTCCCGGACCTGATCCTCGGGATGAAGGCGCGCCGCTTCGACATCGTTGCGTCCGCGCTGTACGTGACGCCCGACCGCGTGAAGCAGGTCGATTTCGTCCCGTACCTGAAGACGGGGGCCTCGCTGCTGGTCGCGAAGGGCAGCACGTTCCTGCCCAGGACGCCGCAGGACCTGTGCGGCAAGCGGGTCGGCTCGATCAAGGGCGCATCGTGGACGCCGAAACTGCGTGCGCTGTCGCAGGATGCGTGCAAGGCGAGCGGACGCGGCGAGATCGCCATTCTCGAGTTCCCGACGTCGCCCGAAGCGACGTCCGCGCTGATGTCGAAGGCAGTCGACGTCCAGATCGAGGACGCAGCCGTTGCGCAGGGGATCCCGCGGCAGACGGGCGGGCGTGTCGAGATCGGCTCGGCGACGCTGCTGTATCCGATCGTGATCGGCCTCGGGGTGACGAAGGGCGACAGCGGCCTGCTGGGCGCGCTCGAGGGCGCGCTGAGCGACGCAAGGCGCAGCGGCGAGTACGGCAGGCTCGTGAAGAAATACGGGCTGCAGGAGCCGACGCCCGCCGACGTCGCCGCCGCGCTCGGCACCGCGAAGTAGGCGCGCCGCAGGGCCCGAAGTACGCGTGACCCGATCATCGCGTGCCGAGCCGGCGCGCATCTCCGCACCGGCGTGCACGCTGCACGCCGGGCGCGGCATCACCCTGCGGGGTCGAGGAGTCTTCGATGCAGTTCGATTGGCACTATGCGTTTCAGTTGTTGGGGGACAAGGATTTCTGGCGCGCCTGCGTCGTGGTCGTCGAACTCAGCGTCGCGGCGTGGGTGCTCGGTGTGCTGCTCGGCTTCCCGCTGGCACTCGCGCGGCAATCGCACCGGCCGCTGTTGAAGCGGGTGGCGGCCGTCTACATCTGGTTTTTCCGCAGCCTGCCGCTGCTCGTGCTGCTGGTCTTCATCTACAACCTGCCGCAGGTCTTTCCGGCGACCAGCGCGGTCCTGTCCGATCCGTTTACGGCCGGCCTGATCGCGATGGTGCTGAGCGAGACCGCGTATTTCGCGGAGATCCATCGCGGCGGGATCCTGTCGGTGCCGCGCGGGCAGCTCGAAGCGGGGCGTGCGCTCGGCATTCGGTTTACCGGCATCCAGCGAATGATCGTGATGCCGCAGGCGATCCGCATCGCGTTACCGGCGCTCGCGAACGAGTTCATCACGATCGTGAAGCTGACGTCGCTGGTGTCGGTGATCTCGCTCGCCGAGATCCTGCTCGTCGGGCAGCGGCTGTACACGCAGAATTTCCTCGTGTTCGAAACGATGCTGGCCGTCGCGTTCTACTACGTGTTGATCGTCACGGTGTTCAGCCGACTGCTCGGCTATCTCGAGCGGCACCTCGACGTCAGCCGCCGCGCACCCGCGCCGGCCGGCCACACGCACGTCGAATTGCCGCTGTCGGCGCCGGCCGTCGCGCCGAGACCGCGCGCGAACGCCGAATTCGCGCTGCGCCTGAAGGGCGTGCAGCAGCGCTACGGGCGACACGAGGTGTTGAAGGACATCCATCTCGACGTCGTGCCGGGGCAGGTGGTGTCGATCATCGGCCCGTCCGGCTCGGGCAAGACTTCGCTGATTCGCACCGTCAACGGCCTTGCGCCGGTGAACGCGGGCGAGATAGACCTGTACGGCGAGCCGTTCGTCCGGGCGTCGGGTTCGCATCCGCCGCGCGTCTCGAACGAGCGCATTCTCGATATCGGCATGGTGTTCCAGAGCTTCAACCTGTTTCCGCATCGCACCGCGCTGCAGAACGTGATGATGGCGCCGTGCTATCACCGCCAGGCCGACGAGGCGGCGATCCGGCTGCAGGCGCTGTCGCTGTTGTCGAAGGTCGGGATGCTGGAGCATGCGAACAAGTACCCGCATCAGTTGTCGGGCGGCCAGCAGCAGCGCGTCGCCATTGCGCGCGCGCTCGCGACGCGGCCGTCGATCATGCTGTTCGACGAACCGACGTCGGCGCTGGACCCCGAACTCGTCGGCGAAGTGCTGAAGGTCGTCGAAACGCTCGCGAAGGAGGGGATGACGATGATCATCGTCACGCACGAGATGAACTTCGCGTTCAAGGTATCCGATCGCATCGTATTCATGGAAAACGGCCGGATCCTGTACGACGTGCCGCCTGAACGGATTCGCGGCAGCGCCGATGAGCGCGTGCAGGACTTCCTGAAGCACGTTCACTTCGCATGACGAATGATCCGGGAGAAGCGGAAATGAATTCGGCGGATTTGCATCACGGCGCTGCGATCGAACAGGCGTGCGTCGACCGGCTGCGCGCATGTCTCGCGCATGCCGACGCGTATCCCGACGACATCGACGCGGCGTGGCTGGCGCGTCGCGACGCCGCAGCGATGGCCGATGCGCACGCATGCGATGCGCCGCGGCGCGCCGGTGCGGCCGGCTTGCCGCTGGCCGGTGTCGTGCTGACGGTGAAGGCATGCTTCGATTGCGCGGGCTGGATTACGCATGCCGGTTCGCGCGTGCTTGCCGACGCGCCGCCGGCCGCCGTCGACGCGACGGCGGTGTCGGCATTGCGTGGTGCAGGAGCGGTGCTGGTCGCGCAGACGGCGATGACCGAGTTCGCGTACGGTGCGCTCGGCGTGAACCGCGCGTACGGGACGCCGACGACACCGCTCGATGCGCGGCGCGAGCGCGTTGCCGGCGGATCGAGTTCGGGCGCGGCCGTGTCGGTCGCGCTTGGCGCGGCCGATCTGTCGCTGGGTTCCGATACGAGCGGCTCCGCACGCATTCCGGCGGCATTCTGCGGCGTGACCGGATTCAAGCCGTCGCGCGGACGTTATCCGGACGGCGGCATGCAGTTTCTGTCGACCAGCTTCGATGTACCGGGCCTGCTGGCCGCGACGGTCGACCTGTGCCGTCGCGCGGACGCGGTGCTGTGCGGTCATGACGAACGGCGGCCGGCGCGCACGCCGGTGTTGGTTCGTGATCTGGATTTCATCGTGCCCGAGCCGTTCGCGACCGACGGTCTCGATCCCGTCGTTGCGCGGGCATTCGACGCGCGGCTGTCGCGGCTTTCCGCACACGGCGCGCGGATCCGGCGCAAGCGGCTCGACTGTGTGGCCGAGGCCGGTGCCGTCGCCCGTGCGGGCGGCATCATCGCGGCCGAAGCGTTCATGCTGCACCGTGCGCGGCTCGCGACGGCAGCGAACCGCTACGATCCGCTGGTCGGACCGCGCATTGCCGCGGGCGAGCAGGTGCGCGCACACGATTATGCGGCCGCGCTGCTGCGTCTCGCCGCAATGGCGGACACCTACGATGCCGAACTCGGCGATGCGGATGCGGTGCTGACGCCAACGGTGCCGATGCTGCCGCCGCGCATGACCGATCTCGCCGACGAAGCCGCGTACCTCGAGCAGAACGGGCGTGCGTTCCGGTTGACCGAATTCGCGAATCGGCTCGACCTGCCGAGCATCAGCCTGCCCGGCGACCTGCACGATCGACTGCCGGTCGGCCTGCTGATCACCGGGCGCCGCGGTATGGACGCGCGGCTGCTCGATATCGCCGCGGCGGTCGAGCGCGCGCTTGCCGATTCCGCATGACCTGCTTTCCGGCGACAAGGCTTGCCTTGTCATTGTTCATCGACACTATTAAGGAAAACTCATGATTGTCGTAAGATCGGGCGATATCGCCAATACAGAACGCCACGCACGCGGTCCGGGCTGGGACAGCAAGCGCATGATCGTCAAACAGGACGGCGTCGGCTACTCGGTTCACGAGACGTGTGTTCACGAAGGCGCGGAGCTGCATCTGCACTACAAGAACCATTTCGAAACCAACTATTGCGTGGCGGGAGAGGGGGAAGTCGTCGATACGGCGACGGGCGACGTACACCGGATCGCGCCCGGAACGATCTACGCACTGAACCTGAACGATCCGCATATCCTGCGCGCGACGCGGGGCGATCTGCATCTCGTGTGCGTGTTCAACCCGCCGCTCACGGGGCTCGAAACGCACCGGGAAGACGGCAGTTACGCGCTGCCGGAGGACGAGCGCGCCTGACGGCCGCGCGATGCTTACGCGGCCTCGCGCTGGCTGCGCTTGATCGCTTCGACGAGCATCCGCTCGGAATCGTCGAGATAGCGTGCCAGCGTGGTGACGGCCTCGCTGCGACGGTTCTGCGTGAGCAGGTCGTAGATCTGGTACTCGCGCTGGATCCAGTCGGGCGTCTGTACGCGCCGCTCGTCGGGGTCGGCGGCAAAGACGAGGCGCAGCTGGGCCGAGATGGTTCGGAAGAACTCGTCGAGCAGCGCCGATTTCTGCAGCGCGACAATATGCTGATGAAACCGCAAGCTGTGCGTGCCGACGGCCTGCCAGTTCTGCTTGTCGAGTTCGCGCTCGGCCGCACGGATCGCGGCCTGCATTTTCTCGAGCAGCGCCGGTTGCGCGAGTTCGGCGGTGTTCAGCGCATGCAGTTCGAGCGTGCGGCGCGCGACGTAGAGATCGCGCACGTCCTGGCGGTTGAGCGTGCGCACGACGACGCCCTTGTGCCGCACGAACGTGACGAGCCCTTCACGGCCGAGCTGGTGCAGCACTTCGCGCAGCGAATTGCGCGACGTGTCGTATTCGGCGGCAAGGTCCATTTCGATCAGTGCAGTGCCGGGCGGCAACTTGCCGCTGATGATGTGCTCGCGTAGTTGATGGCTGATTCGGTCAGCGACCGACTGTCCTCTCGCTTTTTCGCTTGCCATGCCGTTCGTTCGCTCCTCTCCTGATCGTGCGCCGCCGGCGTGGCGGCCGGCGGTGTTTCGCCATTCTACGGGCTGCGGCGCGCGTTACGCCGTCTTGTCGCGCTGCCAGTCGGCCTGCGGCGGCTGCATCCCGTGCTGGCCGCGATACGGCGCGACCGACGGCGACGACCAACCTTCGAGCAGGCTCGGGGCGAGCCGGTAGACCTCGACGCCGAGCGGCCGGCACACGTCGATCGGGTCGCGCGCGTCGGGGCCCCACATCGGCACCGACAGGTCGCCGCCGGGGCAGGTGGACATCGCGCACAGCAGGTCGATTTCCGCGAAGAATTCGAGATAGTCGCCCGGTTTCGCGGGGCATGCCTTCATGAAGTATTTGTCGTCGCGGTTCAGGCCCGTGCACTGGAACACGTTGAGCACGTCGTGCACGTCGAATTCGGTCAGCCCGTAGGGCGCGACGGCGCGGACGAGGTTCGAGTGGCAGTGGAAATGAAAATCCTCGCCGGTCAGCAGCTTGTTCACGTACGGGTCGCAGCGTGTGCCGAGCAGGTCGTGGACGCGGCCGCCGTCGCTGTCGACGCCATAGTCGGCCAGCGTGTCGTCGGTGATCGTCGCCATCGGGCGCAGGTACGGCAGTGTCGACCAGAGCCGGTCGAACGTGCTCACGTGCGCGGCCTGCAATTGCCGGGTGCGCGACGCCCACATGCGTTCGCGCGGATTGTGCAGGTTCCACATGTTGAAGTCGGCGACCTGCGGACCTTCCAGGGTGACGATGCGGAACACGTGGCCGGCCGGCACCGTCCATGCGAAGCCGCTGCGGATCGGCACGACATGCGACTCGATGCGTTCGCGCGCGTCCTGGCGTCGGGCGATCGCGGAATAAAAGGCAGTGTCGACGTTCAGGACGGAGCCCTTGGTGACCTGGTAGGCAGCGGGATAGTTCGACATGACGCGGTACTCTCGGGGAAGTGGGCAGGTGCGACGATCCGGCTGGAATCCTTTGTGCTGGCCGGTCAGGCGTCGATTCCAACGATAGATTGTTCAACAATTTATCGACGCTTCGGGGAGTATAGAGGGAAGGCGGGGAGGTGTGTCAATGGGTGGAAAGTACGGAGGGGCCGGCGTTTCGATCCGCTCTGGAGCGGGCCGGCAGCGCGCGTTCGCCGGGACGGGAAACGCGCGGGAGGCGCGCGACCGGCAATAAAAAACCGCCGGCGTGTGCCGGCGGTTTCGGTATCGCTGTCAGTCGCTTGCTCGCTTGCTCGCTTGCTCGCTTGCTCGCTTGCTCGCGCGCGCGACGCAGCGTTGCGTCAGGCCTTGATTTCAGGTCCACGCGCGGCCGGCCGGGCCGGCGTGTCCGTTGCGGGCGCAGGCGCCACCGACCGCGCGGACGGCTGCGCCGGCACGATGACGAGCACCGGCTCGGGCATCGCCCAGAGCGGCATCGCGAACCCGACCGGCTGCGGCGCCGACATCCCGAATGCGTTGGCGAGCGCGACGTGCTGGAGCGCCATCATTTGCTGCTGCATGGCGACCATCTGCGCCTGGGCCGCCTGCATCTGGTACTGCGCGGCCTGCATCTGCCGAAGCGCCGCGGCCGGCGGCATGCCGCCCGACGACGTCTGCATCTCGAAACTCGCGCCGCCTTGCGGGCTGTGCCAGCTCCACGTGCTGACCTTCATCGGGCCGACGGCCGTCTGTACCACGTGTGTTTCGGCTTTCACGGGCACGGCCTGCCCGTTGACGTTGACGAACATCGGTTGCGCGGCCGCAGCGGTGCCTGCCTGCCCGGCCATCGCGAGTACCGGCATCAGCGCCAGCGCACCCGCTGTCATATACGAACGGAATCGCATCTTCGTATCTCCATCAAACGATACTGATCGAATCAACAATGAACGAATCGTACGGCTCACGGAAAGAGCCACCGTCACTGTGGCGGTGCTGGCTTAAATCAGCATTAAAACCCCGGCCGAGCAGCCCGGCCCGCACATTGCAGCGCAGCCTTCGATCGGCATTCAACCTCGCCCGTGCCAGGGGAATCCGGCCGTCCGGCGCAACTGCAGGCACAATACGTGATTCGCCGCGATCGCACGCACGTTCGCCATTCGAACATCACGCGGCTGCGTCGCCGCCGCCTGAATCCTTCCCGGTCGTCATGAACGCCACGCTCACTCCCGCGCGCGAGTCGAATTCGCCGCGTTTCCTGTTGTTCCTGATCTGCCTGTTCGCGTCCGCCGGCCAGCTCGCGATCGACATCTACGTGCCCGCGCTACCCGACATGGCACGCTCGTTCGCGACCACGCCGCAGGCGATCCAGTCGAGCGTGTCCGGCTACATGGCGGCCTATGCGCTCGGCCAGCTCATCTTCGGGCCAATCGCCGATGCATACGGGCGCAAGCGCGTGCTCGCGTTCGGGCTCGTGATCTACACGATCGGCTGCCTGCTGTCGCTCGGCGCGCAGAACCTGGAGACGTTCGTGCTGGCGCGCTGTCTGCAGGGCTTCGGGATCGCGACCACCAACCTGCTCGCGAAGGCGATCATCACCGATTCGTTTTCCGGCCAGGCGCTGATGCACGCGTTTACGTACATGTCGATCGCGTGGGGGCTCGCGCCGATCGTTGCGCCGGTGATCGGCGCGCACCTGCAGGAATGGTTCGGCTGGCGCGCGTGCCTCGTGTTCCTGCTGGTGTACTCGCTGGTGATGTGGGCGCTGCTGTGGCGTTACCGCGAAACCTTGCCGAAACCGGTGCATCTCGAGCCGCGCACGCTGATGACGAACGCGGGCAAGGTGCTGGCGAGCCCGGTGTTCCAGAGCTGCTTCCTGGCACAAGGGCTGTGCTACAGCATCCTGCTCGTGTTCAACATCGTCGGGCCGTTCATGGTGCAGACCACGCTGCACAAGCCGCCGACTTTCTTCGGCTATCTCGCGCTCGGGATCGGGCTGATGTATTTCCTCGGCGGCCTGTCGAACCGGATTCACGGGCCCGGGCTGCCGAGCGCCGAGCAACGGCTGCGCATCGGCGCGCGCGTGATGGCAGGCGCGTCGGTCGCAATGCTGGTGCTGGCGCTGACCGTCGGGCTGCGCGTCTGGACGCTGGCGATGCCGGTGCTCGTGATGGGCTTCTGCGCGGGCGCGATGTACCCGACGCTGATGGCCAAGGGCAACTCGCTGTTTCCGCATATCGCCGGCCTGACGAGCGCGATCCTCGGATGCGCGCTGCTGCTGGTGTCGTCCGCGATGATGGGGCTGGCCGGTTTCGTGTCGATTCATGTGCTGACGCCGCTCGCGGTGTTCTTCGTCGCGCTGTCGTGCATCGTCGTGTGGATGGTCACCAAGCTGCTGCGGTACCTGTCGCAGCAGCAGGCCCAGGCCGCGCCCGTCGTGTGCGGGCGCGAAGAGGCCGCGTAAGTGCCGCCTGTCGACCGACCCATGAACCCGATCCTGCTGAACCGCGTCGCCCGAACCGACGCCGCCGACCTGATCGCCGCCAATCGCGCGAGCCGGACTCACCATCTGCCGTGGGTCGACGCGTTCACCGACCAGGCGGGTTTCGACCAGTGGTTCGCCCGCTGCCTGACGGGGCCGAACGTCGGCCTCGTTGCGCGCGAGCGTACGTCAGGGGCGGTGGTCGGCGTGGTGAACCTCAACGAGATCGTGGGCGGCGTGTTCCAGAGCGCGTACCTCGGGTACTACGGCATGGCGGCGTTCAGCCGCAAGGGGCTGATGACCGAGGCCATGCGCGCGGCGATCGGCGTCGCGTTCGGCGAACTCGGGCTGCATCGGCTCGAAGCGAACATCCAGCCCGGCAACCACGCGTCGATTGCGCTGGTTCGGCGGCTCGGTTTCACGAAAGAGGGGTTTTCGCCGCGCTATCTGCGCATCGGCGGCGAATGGCGCGACCACGAACGGTGGGCGCTGCTGGCCGACGGCGAGCACGAAACGCGCACCTGACGCCCGTTACCGGGCGATCTTCTTCCCGCCGCCGGCCGCTTACAGCGGATGCGCCGCGCCGGCCTGCGTCAGCAGCGACACGGCAGCCGGATCCGGCATCCCGTTCGAGTCGATCGCGCCGGCTTTCGCGAGCGCGACGAGATCGCCGTCGACACCCGGCTGCCCGACCGTGAACGGTGTGGTCAGGAATGCGGGTGCCGCGAGCGTGACCGAATAGCGCTGCTGCAGGTTCGTGACCACGGCCGATTGCGCGGCCTGCACGGTGCTCGAGCTGTTCATCGCCTGCTGATAGCGCGGATTACCCTGGAAATTGCCGATCAATGTGGCCGTGTCCGTGCCGAGCTGGGCGGCGAGATAGACCAGCATCAGTTCGGTCTCGGGGGTTGTATTGAACGTGCCGCCCGCATACGCGAGCGAATGCAGGCTCGTGCCGCCCGACGTCACGGTGATCGCGCACGGCAGCGCGGCATTGACCGTTACGCTGTAGTTGCCGCCGCCATCCGTCAGCGTTGTCGCCGAACCCGTCACGCAACTGACCGTCACCTGCGCGCTGGCGAGTGCGTCGCCCGTCGCGGCCGTGCCCGAGATCGCGACGGTCTGCGTGGTGTTGTTGAAGCAGGCATCCACGCCGAAGCAGGCATCGCCGTTGCAAGCCTGAAGCGTCGCGAGGGTGGCGAGGCAGAGCGTGCCCAGCGCGGGGCGGATGAAACGCCTGGGGGGAGTGTTCATGGTGGCGGGTGTCCGGGAGAAAGGGGCAGCCGGTGCGAGCCCAAGAGGCGGCGCTTTTCACATTCTAGATTCCGGATTCGCGGGTTGCTTGCGGGTTTGTCGTTCCTTCCGGAAGCCTTTCGGTTCCTTTCGCAATTGGTTATGCTGCGGGACGATTAAAAACGACGAGAGAACGCGCCGTTCCCGATGGAGTCGGCGCGCCGTTTCCGACATGAACTTGAAACGACAGGCGGGCCGGCCGGGCGGTGAGGGCGATCCGGCATCGCGGGCAGGCACGACCCGAAACGGCGTTCGGCGCACGCGCAGCATGAAGGGTGCGGCTGGCAGGCCCGGCTTCTGGCAGGCCACGGCCTTGCTGGCAAGCGCGGTCGTACTGTTCGGCGGCGCGGCCACGGCGGCGACCGCCGACGACGGCAGCACCGCCGTCGCGGCTTCGTCGGCCGCCACGCTTTTCACCCCGGCCCAGTCGGCCTGCACGCATGTGGCCGCCGCAGCGGCCTATCCGGTCGCCGCAAAACCCGAAGCCGCGCCACCGCTGAAAGGCCGCGTGACGGACACGACGGGCGTGCTCGGCACCGCCTGCGCATCCGAACTGACCGACCGCCTCGCTGCGCTCGAACGACAACTCGGCGTACAGGTCGCGATCCTGCTGGTCGGGTCGACCGGGCAAGCGACGATCGAACAGTTCGCGACCACCGTATTCGACCATTGGAAGCTCGGCAAGGCCGAAGTCGATAACGGGCTGCTGCTCGTCGCCGCGCTCAACGACCATACCGTGCGGATCGAAGTCGGCTACGGGCTCGAAGGCACGATTCCGGACATCGTCGCGGGCCGGATCATCCGCGAGCGGATCGTGCCGGCATTCCGCGAGAACCGTATTGAAGCCGGCATCAGCGATGCGGTGGATGCGTTGACGCGCCAAATGTTGCCGGCGGACGTCGCCACGCCGGAGCACGCGGCACCCACGGCAGCGCCCGGAGGGCGCGACGACGCATACGAAACGGAAGCGGCGGCCACGACCGGCGCCACGAACGCATCGCCCCGCGACGCACGGACCGGCGGCGAAAAGTACCAGCCGAACGGCCTGCCCGAGAGGAAACGCACGAACACGGGAGGCGTGCGCTTCTGGTTCCTGCTCGCGCTCGCCAACGTCGTGCTCGGCGTGGTCGCGCAGTGGCGCCGGCTGCGCCGCAGGGTGACGCTGCTGGCCGCCTGGCTCGTGGCGGCCGTCGTGCCGATCGTGATGCTGCCGGTCGGCGCGATCTTCAACGGCAGTCTCGAAGCGATGCTGGGCGCCGCGCTGTTCGTCCCGGCGGCGGCCGGTATCGCGCCGTGCCTGCTCGGCATCAAACTGTTTCTGTCGGCGCGCGTGCGCATATACACGGCGATCGTGGGCGGGACGCTGTTCATGATCATCGCGATCGGGCGCGAGATGGATTATTCGGTCGAGGAAGTGCTGTCCGGCATCTTCGGCGTGCTGTGCGTGCTCGCCGTGATCTGGGCGAAGCTGATGGGCATCGGTTCGTCTTCGTCGTCTTCCTCGTCCGGTTCCCGGTCACGCTCGAGCTCCGATACGTTCCGCGGCGACGGCGGTTCGAGCGGCGGCGGCGGCGCGTCGGGCCGCTGGTAGCCCCCTGCGCGCGGCTTGCCCGCGCACCCGATTCCTTTCACCTACCGCTCCACCCGGAGCGTTCAACCGGAAACAATCCACGATGAAATGGTTTCGAATCCTGCTCGTGTGCTGCGTGCTGGCTCCGCTCGCGGGGTGCGGCTACAACGCGATCCAGTCGTCCGACGAGGACATCAATGCCGCGTGGTCCGAAGTGCTGAACCAGTACCAGCGCCGCGCCGATCTCGTGCCGAACCTCGCGGCGTCGGTGAAGGGCTACGCGTTGCACGAGGCGCGCGTGCTGACCGAGGTGGCGTCGGCCCGTGCGCGCGTGGGCAGCGTGCAGATGACGCCGGAAATGGCGAAGGATCCGGCCGCGCTCGCGGCGTTCGACCAGCGGCAGGGCGAGCTGTCGGCGGCGCTGAGCCGGTTGATGGTGGTGTCCGAGCGCTACCCGGAGCTGAAGGCGAACGAAGCGTTTCGTGATCTGCAGACGCAGCTCGAGGGCACGGAAAACCGCATCGCGGTCGCGCGCGGCCGCTACATCAAGACGGTGCAGCACTACAACGTGCAGATCCGCCAGTTCCCGGGCGTCGTGATCGCGAGGATCTTCGGCTACCAGCCACGGCCGAATTTCGGCGTGGCGAACGCAGCGGCGATCTCGGTCGCGCCGACGCTCGATTTCTCCGCACAGCCGCAGCCGCCAAAGGCAAACGTGGCCGGCGAGTAACGCCGGCTCACGGTCTCACGCGCTCAGGGCTTGCGCTCGGCCGCCTTCGCGAAAGCGCCGCGCACCTCGAAGCCGATCGCATCGGCCACATTGCCGCGCGTATCGACGAGTTCGAGCCGGTGCCGGCCCGGCCACGGCATCCACGCGACGCGATCGGCATGCCCGATCACCTTGTCGTCGAGCCGCCACGCGAATTTCGAGGCGCGCCCGGCCGAGCGCTCGAACCAGATCCGCTGGTTCTTCGGCGGAATGTCCGGGTCGATCGCGAAGATCGTACCGTCGGTCGGCGCGCCGATCGTCAGCGGCGCGCGTGCGCCGTCCTTGCCTGGCGTGACGGGGGCGGCGAGCCGGATCGTGTCGAGCGCCGTTCCCGCGATGAACCACTCGTTGCGTGACGGTTCGATATCGCCTTCGAACGTGATGCGGCGCGTCTCGACGCCGGCCGGCGCGCGCGGTGCGCGGCTCGGCTGGTCGCGGTGCAGGTAGCCGACGACAGCCGACCATACCGGCGACGCACCCGTGACGCCCGACACGTCCCACATCGGCGAACCGTCCGCATTGCCGACCCACACGCCGACCGTATAGCGCGACGTGAAGCCGACGGTCCAGTTGTCGCGCATGTCCTTGCTCGTGCCGGTCTTGACCGCCGAGAAGAAGCGCGTCGCGAGCGGATTGTCGAAGCCGAACGTGCGCACGCGCGCGTTGTTGTCGGAGAGGATGTCGGCCACGACGAAGCTGGCCGCCTCGCTGAACACGCGCGTTCCGTCGGTGGCTTGCGCGGCGGCCGACGCGCCGGACGCCGGCGCGGGCACGGGCACGGGCATGTCGACGACCTTGCGGGCAACACCGCCGTTCGCGAGCGCGCGGTACGCGTTGGTGAGCGACAGCAGCGTGACGTCCGCACTGCCGAGCGCGAGGCTGAAGCCATAGTAGTCGCCTTCCTGCGCGAGCGGCAGGCCGAGCGCGGTCAGCGTGCGTGCGAAGCGGTGCGGCGTGACGAGCACGAGCGTACGCACGGCCGGCACGTTCAGCGAGCCGCCGAGCGCGCTGCGCACGCTCACCCAGCCCTTGAAATCCTTGTCGTAGTTCTGCGGAATGTACAGGCCGCCGCCGGCGGCGAGGTTGATCGGCGCATCGTCGAGCAGCGACGCGGCTGTCAGCCGTTTCTCGTCGATCGCCTGCGCATAGAGGAACGGCTTGAGCGTCGAGCCGGCCTGGCGCGGCGCGAGCACGGCATCGACGTCGCGCGCACTCGACAGCGCGCCCGACGATCCGACCCACGCGCGAATCTCGCCGGTCGCGTTGTCGATCACGACGACCGCGCCGTCCTGCACGTTGCGCCGGTGCGCGGGCGCGTTGAGTTCGGTCAGCGCGCGCATCAGCGTGTCGCGCGCGAAGCGCTGCAGCGGCGCATCGAGCGTCGTGCGCACCTGTGCGCCGGCCGTTGGCCGCACCTCGGCCGCGATGCGTCGCGCGAAGTGCGGGGCGAGGGCGGCGCCGTCGTCGCGCGCGGCGCTGGCCGGACGCGCGGTGACGAGCTGCACGTAACCGTCGAGCGACGCGCAGGCCTGCTCGGCATGCATGTCGCGCAGGATCCGGCATGCGCGCTCGGCGACTTTCGCGAGCGTCGCATTGGGCGCGCGCACGAGCGCGGCCGCGATCGCGGCTTCGCGGGCGTCGAGGCCCGACGGCGCCTTGCCGAACAGCACCTGCGACAGCGCGGCGAGGCCGATCGTCTCGCCGCGGAACGGCACGAGGTTCAGGTACGCCTCGAGCACCTGGTCCTTGCGCCAGCCGCGTTCGAGCAGCAGCGCGTTGACCGCCTGCGTCGCCTTCTGCGGCAGCGAGCGCTGGCCCGACCGGCGCGGCGAATCGCTGAGCAGTCCTGCGAGCTGCATCGTGACGGTCGATGCGCCGCGCGTGCGCTCGTTCCACAGGTTGCCCCATGCGGCGCCGGCGATGCCGCGCCAGTCGACGCCGCTGTGTTCATAAAAGCGCTTGTCTTCCGACACGACGATCGCCTCGCGAAACGCGGGCGACACATCGGCGAGCGACACCCAGTCGCCGCGCCGTTCGGCGAGGTCGACGCGGGTGCGCTGCAGCGGCGTGCCGTCGCGCGCGAGCAGCACCCAGTCGGAGCTGCGCCAGTTGCGGCGCACCGTGTCGTAGCTCGGCAGCGCATGCGCGACGAGCGGCGCGGCCAGCACGATGGCGACGAATACGCGGCCGGCGAAACGCGCCGGCCGCGGCAATACCGGATCGATCATCAATGTCTCGTTACTTGCCCGGTTCGGCCGGCTTCACGGTCATCGGCGGGTTCGGCCACAAGCCGTACACGGACGGCGCGTAGAGCGCCTCGACGCGCGTCGGCGGCAGCCCGAACGTGCCGACGTTGTTCAGCCGCACCGTGTACTCGACCGAGAATTTGCCCTTCGGCAGATAGTCGTAGTACGCGCGGTAGCCGTCGAAGTCGCGCTCGATGAACGCCGGCCATGCGCCGTCCGGCGTCTTCTCGCCTTGCGTCGCGGCTTCGGAGTCGCGGCCGAGGCCCGAACCGAGGATCGTCGAACCGGCCGGAACCGGATCGTTGACGACGACCCACGTCATGTCGCTCTGCGCATCGATGTCGAGATGCACGCGCACGACGTCGCCGCGCGTCAGCACGCCCTTGACGGCGGGCGATACGGGCGTGACGGTCTTCGTGATCCGGTAGCCGGCCGCGAACGGCGAACGCAGCGGCACCGCCGCGAGGCTTTCGATCGTGGCCCACGGGCGGCCCGTGCCGTCCTGTGTGACGGACAGCGTGGCCGGCGCCTGCGACGCGCGCGGCCACGGCAGCATCACGCTGCGGGCCGCGGCGGCGCGGGTGGCGGGCGTGGCCGACGCCGGCGTGTCGGCGGGCGCGGGTGCGGATGCCTGCGACCACGAGATCGTGCGCGCGTCGCCGCCGAGCGCGACCTTCGTCGCGCCGGCAACCGGCGTGCTCTCGTAGGTGCGCGAGAAGCGCTCGACCGCGAGCAGGCCGAGCGCGTTCGACGTCGTGGTCTGCCATGCGCCCTGGCGCTGCAGCGCGAGCAGGCCGGCCGTCACGCGCGGCATCTCGTCCTTCCACGCCGGGTCGCCCGCGAATTCCAGCGCGAGACGCGCCGCGTTGGTCTCGTTGCTGGTCATCAGCCACCACAGGTCGTCGTCGCGTGCGGTCGAGAACACGAGCTGCGTGCCCTGGTACGTGAGGCGTGCCCGCAGGATCTGTTCGACCTGTGCGCGCTTCTCGTCGCGTTGCGGGATGTCCTTCACGCGTGTCAGGATCGCGTGATAGTCGATCACCGCCGACGTCGGCCACTGGTTCGGCGCGATCTCGATCGAGCCGAGCATGCGGCCCTGCGCGGCGCCGTAGCGCGACAGCGCCTCGATCGCGGCCAGCTTGCGCAGGTCGCGATCCTGGCGCGGCGCCCACGTGTTGCGTTCGAGGCGGCCGTCGACGAAGCGCGCGAGCCCGGCCTCGAGCTGGGTTCGCAGGTCTTCCGGCAGCGCGAAGCGCGGGTCGAGACGGCTTGCCTCGTCGGACACCACGAGCAGGTACGACGACAGCGTCGCGCTGCCGGCATGCGAATCGTCGGACGACGGCGGGAAGTAGCTCGCGAGCCCGTCGCTGTCGAGATAGACGGGCATGCGTGCGATCAGCGCCTGCCATTGCGCGGGGTCGCGCAGGCCGATCGCGCGCGAGGTCTGCTGTTCGAGGCAGCGGTACGGATAGCGCTCGAACCAGCGTTTCACGCCGGGCAGCCCGTCGGCAAGCTTCGACTGCAGCGATACCGCGATGCCGCCGCGCGGCAGGCCTTGCGCGTTGTTCGCGGCGCCGGCAGGGGAGGCTACCGGCACCGTCAGCGTGCCGTCGACTTGCGCGAGCGTCGCCTGCTGCACGGTGACCGGCAGTGCGGGCACGACCTTCTGCGCGACTGCCAGCGCGTCGGATGCGCGCTTGCCGCCTTGCTCGGCCGCTTCGATTCGCCAGTTCAGCGCGCCGGCTGCGTCGAGCGCCTGCTCGGGCACGGTGATCGTCCACGCGACCTCGGTTGCCGTATTGGCCGCGAGCGATACGGTCTGCGGCGCGACATCGAGGCCCGTCACGCGCGGCGTCACGACGACCTGCATCGCGCGGTCGGTCGTGTTGCGCAGCGTGACCTGCGCGCGGAACGCGTCGCCTTCGCGCACGAGCGGCGGCAGGCCGGAGATCAACTGCAGATCCTGCGTGCTGCGGATCGACGTGCTGCCGGTGCCGAAGCGGTCGGGGCCGACCGCCGCGATCGCGACGATCCGGAAGCGCGTGAGCGCGTCGTTCAACGGCACCTCGACGGTCGCGCTGCCGTTCGCATCCAGCGCCACGCGCGGATTCCACAGCAGCAGCGTGTCGAACAGCTCGCGCGTCGGCGCGCTGCCGCCACCGCCGCCTGCCGGCACGGCCTTGCGGCCGAAGTGGCGGCGGCCCACGATCTCCATCTGCGCGGTGGCCGTCTCGACGCCGTACGCGCGCCGCCGCAGCATCGCGTCGAGCAGGTCCCAGCTGTTGTTCGGCATCAGTTCGAGCAGCGCCTCGTCGACGGCCGCGACCGCGATCTGCGTGCCGGCCGGCGCGGGCTGGCCGTTCGGCAGCGTGACCTTCACGTGCGCCTGCGCCTTGCTGCGCACCGTGTAGCGCGTCGCGTCGGTCGTCACGGTCACGCCGAGGCGGTGCACGCCCGTGCCGACCTTGATTTCGCCGAGACCGTAGCGGAACGCCGGCTTCGACAGGTCGACGAACGCGGTCGGCGCTTCATAGTGACGGCCTTCGCGCCAGAACGCGCGCGCCCATTCGACCGGCGCCTTCCAGCCCCACGTGAAGAACGAGTACCACGGCACTTCGCGAATCCGGCCGCGCAGCGCGAGCACCGACACGTAGACGTTCGGCCCCCACGATTCGCCAACCTTCAGGTCGACCGTCGGATTCTTGCCGTTCAGCTCGACGATGTGCGTTTCCATCACGCCGCCGCGCTCGACGGCGACCAGCGCGGTCGCGTAGCGGAACGGCATGCGCACCTGGAAGCGGGCGGTTTCGCCCGGTTCGTACGAGGTTTTCTCCGGGATCACGTCGATCCGGTCGGTGTTGTCGCCGCCGAACCAGAGTTCGTCTTCGCGCGTGACCCACACCGACGTCGATGCATTCGACGTGCGGCCGTCGCCATCCTTGGCGACCGCGATCAGCTGCACGTTGCCGGCCTGTTCGAGCGTCGCGTCGCAGGCCATGCGGCCCTTGTCGTCGGTCTTGCCCGAGCACAGCACGCCGAGGTCGCGCGTGTCGCTCTTGTTGTCGTATGCATAGAAGCCGCCGACCATCCGCTTGCGCGACGACGTCGTGATGTGCGCGACGCCCTTGATCTCGATCGGCACGGATGCGCGCGGCTTGCCTTGCAGGTCGACCGCCAGTGCCTGCACGGGCACGCGCTGGCCGACCGATACCCAGCGGCCCGCCTTGATGCCGGCCACGACCGCGGCCGGCCACAGGATCGTGTCGCCGCGAATCGTCTGCACTTCGCCGTTCGGGTCGGCGAACGTCGCTTCGAGCGCGATGCGCTTCGGTGCGTCGACGTCGGGCAGGCCCTTGAGCGTGACCGAGCCCGCACCGTTGCGGTCGAGCGTCAGCGGCAGCTTGTCGGCGATCAGCTTCGTTGCGTCGGGGTCGTTGTTCGAGGCCGACGCATTGTCGCCGTCCTGCGAATCGTCGTCGGCATTGCCGTCGCTCGTGTCGGGGCGATACGGCGTGAAGCTGAAATCCTCGAAGCGATCCGCGAACGGCGGCGACGCCCACTTCATCAGCGCCGACACCTGCACCGGCAGGTTCGACGCGCCGCCGCCCGACACGTAGTCGATCTGCACCGCGAGCGGCGCTTCCTTCACGGCGACGAGCGGGCTTTTCTGCGCGTCGCGTGCGCCGATCGACCCCTTCAGCACCGGCAGGCGGAATGCCTCGACGCGGAAGCTGCCGCTGTAATAGGTGGCGGTCGGCGCGTCCTCCGGGCCGCCTTCGAGTTCGACGCTGTATTCGCCGAGCTTGGCGGCGGCAGGCAGCGTGAACTGCGTGTCCGCGCTGTGGTCGGCCGCCCATGTGAGCGGCAGCTTGTAGGTCTGACCCGTGCCGAGATGGCGGATCGTCACGCGCGTCGGGTATTGCGAAGGGAACGCGAGGCTCTGCAGCGTTTCGGTGCGGATGAAATGCTTCATCGACACGGTTTCGCCCGCGCGCAGCAGCGTGCGGTCGAAGACCGTATGCGCGCGCACGGTCTGGGCGCTGTCGGTGTCCGTCGGCACGTTGAAGCGCCACGATTCGATCCCGCGGTTCCAGCCCGAGCTGACGAACGCCATGTCGGGGCCCGTCTTCGGATCGTTCACGCGGGCCGACACGAAGTAGTCGTCGAAGCGTTGCTCCGAATCGGACGAGCTGCATGCACGCTTCGATTCGAACGCGCCGTCGATCTTCAGCAGGCCCTGTGCGTCGGTCTTGCCGGACGCGATCTCGTCGCCATTGCAGTCCGACACGCGGATCTGCGCGTTCGGCACGGGCTTGCCCTTGTCGAGCGTCGTGACCCACACGAGGTTGTTTTCGCGGCCCTGTTTCAGGTGCACGGCGAGGTTGGTGACGAGCACCGTGGTGCGCACGTACATGCTCGACGGCTTCGCGAGCAGCGAGCGGCCGAGCGCGGGCGACGCGAGTTCGAGCACGTAGAAGCCGGGCTTGTCGATCGGCACGCCGACGACTTCGAACGGGCGCAGTGCCTTCGGGTCCGCCTTCGGCAGCGTCAGCGCCTGCACGCCGGGCTGGCCCTTGAGCAGCGTCAGCGAGCGCACGTCGATGCGGCGATCCTGCGGCGCGGGCGCTTTTTCGCCGGCTTCGCGCGGCACGTAGACGGGGTGCTGGCCCTTGCGTTCGAGCAGGCCGGGAATCTGGCTGTCGATCGAACCGGCCGTCATCGACCAGTTGTCGAAGCGGTCGACCGTGCGCATCCACTGGCGAATCGCGGTGTCGTCGTCGACCTTCAGGTTCGAGAACTGCGCGCCCCGGGTGTTGAAGCCGTCGATATGCAGGTCGGCCTCGACGTTGCGCAGCGTGACGGGCACGAGCGCGGGCGAATCGGGTTCGGCGAAGCGCTCGACGATCCCGAAGGTGCCCGACGAGAATTTCGCGAGCGGCGGCATCGGCGCGGTGCGCGTCGCGAGCGGGAACAGGTCGGCGTTGGACAGCGAGCGATCGGTCACGTCGCGCAGGCCCGACGGCAATTCGATCGTCAGGCCGGCCTGTTCGGGCAGCGGCGGGTTGAACGTGACGGTGGTGACTTCCTCGCTCTTGTCGTCGGCCGCGAAGGTCGGCGACAGCGAACCGTCGGGGCCGCGCAGCTTGATCGCCTCGGCGTTCTTGCGCGAGATCGGTGCGTTGAACGACAGCGTGAGCGGGCGCAGCGGCGTGCAGGGCGCCTTCGCATTCTCGCGTTCGCACGAGAAGCTCGCGGCGAACGGTGCGCGCACGGTGAAATCGAAGCGCCGTTCCGTTTCGTTCGGGATCCCGCTCGGGCTCGTGACGCCCTTGCCGTAGACGAGCTGCATCTTTGCGCTGGCCGGCAGCGCCTGTGCGCACGACAGCGTCAGCACGCGCGCGGCATCCTTCTTCAGGCCGAAGTGATCGAGCAGTGCGTTGCGCGCATCGTCGTCGGCGGCCGTGACGGGAATGCGGTTGCCGATGCCGGCTGCTTCGCACCAGATGTTTGCGAGCGCCGAGCGCGGTTCGGCCGGGCCGTTCAGCTTCAGCACGAACATCTGCCGTTCCTCGATCTCGCGCGAGCCGGGACGGACGTTCACCGGGAACGGGCCGCCCGTCTGGAACGTGAAGCGGCGCGGGCCGCTGGCCGCATTGCCGGCGACCGAGCGCAGCGTGTCGTTGAGTGCAACCGAGCAGCGCACGCCAGGAGGCAGGTCGTTTTCGAAATCGTAGACCCAGGTCTTGTCGTCGAGCCAGTGACCCTGGCCGCGCGCGGCCGTGGAATCGTTGCAGGTGACACGCGCGGGATTCGGCGCGGAAGCCGAGCCGAACGCGACCATCGGTTCGTCGAACTTGACGACGGCTTGCCTGACTTCGGTGACGGTGCCTTGCGGCGACACGCTCACCGTGCGCGCCGCGCCCGCATGCAGCGACAGCGCCGTGGCGCCGCCGAGCGCCGCGACGGCGCCAATGCGCCAGAGCAGCCGGGCGGTGTGGTCGGTTCGCGTTGCCTTGTTCTGTTTGTCGTGCTGCTTCATCGCTCGATTGCCCTCGGAGGGAAGCTTTCTGTTTGATTGCACGCGATTCTAACCGACCGACATGCGCCCGCATCGCGCCGCACGGTGTGGCGTCAGTGTGCGACATTGGCAGGCGTGCCGCAGATTTGTCGCGTCGACGACACAAAAATGCAGCGAAATGTCGATTGTCTCGGATTGCGGAACATTTAATGGACTATAAAAAGATTGTTCGATCCGCTTTGTGCGCGTACATTTCAGGTCCGCGCCAATGTTTGAGAAATATCAAGCGTGGTTTTCCCGAATCCGGTGTTCGAGAGAAGGAAACATGCACAACGACAACACTCCCCATTCGCGTCGCACTGGCGACGCAGCCGTAACAGGCATCACACGGCGTCAATGGCTGCAGGGCGCACTGGCGCTGACGGCGGCGGGCCTCACCGGCTCGCTGGCGTTGCGGGCCCTGGCCGACAATCCCGGCACCGCGCCGCTCGATACGTTCATGACGCTCTCCGAAGCATTGACAGGCAAGAAGGGGCTGAGCCGCGTGCTCGGCCAGCGCTTCCTGCAGGCCTTGCAGAAGGGCTCGTTCAAGACGGCCGACAGCCTGCCGCAACTCGCCGGCGCACTCGCGTCCGGTTCGCTGAATCCCGACCAGGAAGCACTCGCGCTGAAGATTCTTGAAGCGTGGTATCTCGGCATCGTCGACAACGCCGTGATTACCTACGAAGAAGCATTAATGTTCAGCGTCGTATCCGATACGCTCGTGATCCCGTCGTATTGCCCCAACAAACCCGGCTTCTGGGCCGAAAAACCGATCGAGAGGCAAGCCTGATGGCCGATACCGATACGCAAAAGGCCGACGTCGTCGTCGTCGGGTCGGGTGTCGCGGGCGCGATCGTTGCACACCAGCTCGCGATGGCGGGCAAGTCCGTGATCCTGCTGGAAGCCGGTCCGCGCATGCCGCGCTGGGAGATCGTCGAGCGCTTCCGCAACCAGGTCGACAAGACCGATTTCATGGCGCCGTATCCGTCGAGCGCATGGGCCCCGCATCCGGAATACGGCCCGCCGAACGACTACCTGATCCTGAAGGGCGAGCACAAGTTCAACTCGCAGTACATCCGCGCGGTGGGCGGCACGACGTGGCACTGGGCCGCGTCGGCATGGCGCTTCATCCCGAACGACTTCAAGATGAAGACCGTGTACGGTGTCGGCCGCGACTGGCCGATCCAGTACGACGACCTCGAGCATTACTATCAGCGCGCCGAGGAAGAACTCGGCGTGTGGGGCCCGGGCCCCGAGGAAGATCTTTACTCGCCGCGCAAGGAGCCGTACCCGATGCCGCCGCTGCCGTTGTCGTTCAACGAGCAGACGATCAAGAGCGCGCTCAACGGCTATGACCCGAAGTTCCACGTGGTGACCGAGCCGGTCGCGCGCAACAGCCGCCCGTACGACGGGCGGCCGACTTGTTGCGGAAACAACAATTGCATGCCGATCTGCCCGATCGGCGCGATGTACAACGGCATCGTGCACGTCGAGAAGGCCGAGCAGGCCGGTGCGAAGCTGATCGAGAACGCGGTCGTCTACAAGCTCGAGACCGGGCCGGACAAGCGCATCACCGCCGCGGTCTACAAGGACAAGACGGGCGCCGACCATCGCGTCGAAGGCAAGTACTTCGTGGTGGCCGCGAACGGCATCGAGACGCCGAAGATCCTGCTGATGTCCGCGAACCGCGATTTCCCGAACGGCGTCGCGAACAGCTCGGACATGGTCGGCCGCAATTTGATGGACCACCCGGGCACCGGCGTGTCGTTCTACGCGAACGAGAAGCTGTGGCCGGGTCGCGGCCCGCAGGAGATGACGTCGCTGATCGGTTTCCGCGACGGCCCGTTCCGCGCGACCGAAGCCGCGAAGAAGATCCACCTGTCGAACATGTCGCGCATCAACCAGGAAACGCAGAAGATCTTCAAGGGCGGCAAGCTGATGAAGCCCGAGGAGCTCGACGCGCAGATCCGCGACCGTTCCGCGCGCTACGTGCAGTTCGACTGCTTCCACGAAATCCTGCCGCAACCCGAGAACCGCATCGTGCCGAGCAAGACGGCCACCGACGCGATCGGCATCCCGCGCCCCGAGATCACGTATGCGATCGACGACTACGTGAAGCGCGGCGCCGTGCATACGCGCGAGGTCTACGCGACGGCCGCGAAGGTGCTGGGCGGCACCGAAGTCGTCTTCAACGACGAGTTCGCGCCGAACAACCACATCACGGGCGCGACGATCATGGGCGCGGACGCACGCGACTCGGTCGTCGACAAGGACTGCCGCACGTTCGACCATCCGAACCTGTTCATCTCGAGCAGCTCGACGATGCCGACCGTCGGCACGGTGAACGTGACGCTGACGATCGCGGCGCTTGCGCTGCGGATGTCGGACACGCTGAAGAAGGAAGTCTGACCGTGCGGAAATCTACTCTCACCTTCCTCCTCGCCGGCTGCCTCGCGCTGCCGGGTCTCGCACGCGCGGCCGACGCCGCCGATCCGGCGCTGGTCAAGCGCGGCGAATATCTCGCGGTCGCGGGCGACTGCATGGCGTGCCACACCGCGAAGGGCGGCAAGCCGTTCGCGGGCGGTCTCGGCATGCCGATCCCGATGCTCGGCAAGATCTACACGAGCAACATCACGCCCGATCCCGAGACGGGCATCGGCAACTGGTCGGCCGAGGACTTCGAGCGCGCGGTGCGCCACGGGGTGTCGAAGAACGGCGACAACCTGTATCCGGCGATGCCGTATGTGTCGTACGCGAAGATCAACGACGACGACGTACAGGCGCTGTACGCGTACTTCATGCACGGCGTCGAGCCGGTCAAGCAGGCGCCGCCGAAGAACGAGATCCCCGCGCTGCTGAGCATGCGCTGGCCGCTGAAGATCTGGAACTGGCTGTTCCTGAAGGACGGCGCGTACGAGCCGAAGCCGGCGCAGAGCGCCGAGTGGAACCGCGGCGCGTATCTCGTCCAGGGGCTTGCTCACTGCAGCACGTGCCACACGCCGCGCGGCATCGCGATGCAGGAGAAGTCGCTCGACGAGACGGGCGGCAGCTTCCTGTCGGGCTCGGTGCTCGCGGGCTGGGACGGCTACAACATCACGTCCGACGCCAACGCGGGGATCGGCGGCTGGACGCAGCAGCAGCTCGTCCAGTACCTGCGCACCGGCAGCGTGCCGGGTCTCGCGCAGGCGGCCGGCCCGATGGCCGAGGCGATCGAGCACAGCTTCTCGAAGATGACGGAAGCCGATATCGGCGCGATCTCGACGTACATTCGCACGGTGCCGGCAGTCGCCAGCGGCGATGCGAAGCAGTCCCGCTCGTCGTGGGGCAAGCCGGCCGAGGACGGGCTGACGCTGCGCGGCGTCGCGCTCGCGTCGTCGGGCATCGATCCGGCGCGGCTCTATCTCGGCAACTGCGCGACCTGCCACCAGATGCAGGGCAAGGGCACGCCGGACGGCTATTACCCGCCGCTGTTCCACAACTCGACGGTCGGCGCGCCGAATCCGGTCAACCTCGTGCAGGTGATCCTGAACGGCGTGCAGCGCAAGGCCGGTAGCGAGGACGTCGGGATGCCCGCGTTCCGCCACGAGCTGTCGGATGCGCAGATCGCCGCGCTGACGAACTACGTGACCGGGCAGTTCGGCAATCCGGCCGCGAAGGTGACCGAGCAGGACGTCGCGAAGCTGCGTTGACGCGGCGCGTGACGAAGCAGGGCAATAACTGACAAGAGGAGGAGCACAGCACATCGGGTCGTTGCCCGATGCCGGTTGTTGCAGAGCGGGGCGGGCGGCGCAGGCGGCCGCCCGTCCTGGTTCATTCGCAATCCGGTGCGCGGGGCGGGTTCCCGCTGCGCGCATCGCTTTCGTTGATCGACACCATGACACCGAATCAACCGTTTCTCGCGTCCCAGCGCGATGTGCTGCTGCTGCTTGCCCGGATCCTGCTCGTGATCCTGTTCATCATGTTCGGCTGGAAGAAGATCGTCGACTTCCCCGGTACCATCGCGTTCATGGGTTCGGAAGGCGCGCCCGCGCCGATCATGTCCGCCGCGATCTCCGTCGTGATGGAGCTGTTCGTCGGGATCGCGATCCTGGTCGGCTTCCAGACGCGCGCGCTCGCGCTGCTGCTGGCGCTCTATACGATCGGCACCGGCATCATCGGCCACCACTTCTGGAATATGACGGGCGGTGAGCAGATCAACAACATGATTCATTTCTACAAGAACATCGCGATCGCCGGCGGCCTGCTCGCGCTTTGCGCGGCAGGCCCCGGGCGTTTTTCGATCGATCGCGGATAAACGGACCCGCGGCGCGCGCATGGGGCACGCGCTGGTAGGTCGAGACTCCGAGGGGGCTTCATTTTGCGACTCAAACATTTCGCATGGCTGATCGCGGCCGCCACGCCGGCGGCCGGTTTTGCACAGACGAGCGTGACGCTGTACGGCCGCGTCGACGGCGGCATCGAATACCTGAACCACATCGCGAAGCCGAACGGCGGCAGCGCGAGCCGCTGGAGCGCCGAAAGCGGCGACTGGGGCACCAGCATGTTCGGGCTGAAGGGCATCGAGGATCTCGGCGGCGGGCTGTCGACGGTCTTCGACCTGGAAACCGCGTTCCAGGTGATGAACGGCCAGACGGGCGGCGGGCGCATGTGGTCGCGGCGCGCGTATGTCGGGCTGAAGAGCAACACGTGGGGCCAGCTGCAGGCCGGCCGCAACCTGTTCATCGACAGCGACGGCGTGTGGGAATTCGACCCGTTCGTGCAGCAGGCGTTTTCGTCGGCCTCGCTCGTGCGCGGCCGCAACTGGCAGCAGACCAGCAACAACATCGAGTATCACAGCCCGGTGATCGGTGGTTTCGACGTGCAGGCGCAATACGCGTTCGGCAACCAGTCACGCGGCTTCAACTACGGTGCGGCCGACGATTTCGGCCGCTCGGACGGGATCATGATCTCGTACCACTCGCCGCTGCTCGACGTGCGTGGCATCTACGACGAACTGCGCGACAACAACGGCAAGTTCAGCAACATCTTCACCGCGTCGCGCGAATATTTCGTCGGCGCGAACGTGAAGGTGTCGAAGTTCAAGATCCAGGGCGCGTATACGCATTACCAGGCGCCGGACAGCCCGGCCGGCGTGGCCGATCGTGCCGATCACTACTGGCTCGGCGCGACCTACACCGCGACGCCGCAGTGGGCCGTGACGGGCGGCGGGTATTACGTGAAGGTGGGCGACGGCGGCGGCGATGCGTCGCACGATCCGTCGGGGCACGCGATCATGTATGTGCTCGGCACGACGTACAACCTGTCGAAGCGCACGTTCCTGTATGGCACGGTCGCGTATGTGCGCAACGGCGGGAATTCGAACTTCTCGCTGCTCGCGACGCCGCGTGATGCGACGTCGGGCACGAGCCCGATGACGGGCGAGTCGCAGACGGGGGCGTATGTGGGGATGATGCATACGTTCTGAGTAACGCGGCGACGCGACTTGCACCCAACGCACGGGCAGTGACCACCCGTGCGTTGTTGCGTTTACGGCGTGTGATCGGTATCGATCAGAACATGCAGGTATCGGTCGTCGTCAGCGTTGCAAACGGCCCACCAAGCGTCGCATTGTGATGCGCGACGATCCGCTCGGCCGGCAGTGCCGGCGTGTCCATGCAGGTGTGCGCGTCGGTCACGAGTACCGCGCGAAAACCATGCTCGGCAGCCGCGCGGCACACCGTGTCGATACAGTACTGGGTCTTCATTCCCGCGATGACGATCTCGCCGATGCCGGCCTCGCGCAACCATTCGGCGAGCCGCGTGCCCGCGAAGCTGCTCGACTGGGCCTTGTCGAACACGATGTCGCGCGTGGTATCGATCGCGAGTTCGGGCACCAATGCGGTCAACGGAGAACCGGGCGCAATCGGCGAACCGGCGGGCCCGGTGTGACGCACGGCGAAAACCGGTGCACCGGATTCATGCGCTCGACCGATCAACCGGTTGATGTTCGCGAGCACGCGTTCGCCGTCGTACGGACGCTCGGGGCCGTGAAACAGGCCGACCTGCATGTCGACGACGAGCAGGGCGCGTTTCGGGGAAGAGACTTCGGGCATGGCGTTTCTCCTGAGTGACCGATGCGGACGGAGAAACGACAAGACCCCGTCCGGAACCGGCGGGGCCTGTGAGGGATGGCGCTACGACCTTGCGCGCACTCGCCGCACGAGCCCGCCGAAGGCGGTCGTGCGCGTCGTGGTCGAGGTGGTGGTCGTGACATAGCGCATGGAGCGATCATGCACGATGCGCACGCATCACGTCAATCGCGCATCGTGTATCGGCCACCGGTCAGTCAAGTGCCTTCCCGGCCTTCTCATCCATGCAGCGCACGGCGAGCAGCGTCATCGCGCCGCAACCGATCGCATACCATGCAGGCGCATTCGGATTGCCGGTCGCCGCGATCAGCCACGTGACGAAGAACTGCGCGAAGCCGCCGAAGATCGCAACGCCGACGCTGTACACGAGCGCGCCGCCGGTCGCGCGCACCGCGCGCGGGAACAGTTCGCCGAGCATCGCGCCCGTCGCGCCGATGTTGATCGCATGCACGATCGACAACGCGGCGATGATCGACAGCAGCGACGCGGCGCCGGGCCAGCGGTTCAGCGCAATGAACGCCGGGTAGATCGCGGCCATCAGCACGATGCGCGTCCACCAGACGATCCGGTTGCGCCCGTACATGTCGGACAGGTGGCCGCCGATCGGCGTCACGAGCATCAGGATCGCGCCGGCGACGCAGCCGGCCGTCATCGACAGCCAGGTCGGCAGGTGCAGCACCTGCACGCCGTAGATCGCCATGTAGAACACGATGATGTAGTGGATCGACGTGCCGCCGATCGTCACGCCGAGACCCGCGAACACGGCCTTGCCGTGATGGCGAAGCACGTCCGCGAGCGGCAGCGACGCGACGGGTTCATCGTGCGCGGCAGCGGGTGCGGCGGCCGGCACTTCCTCGACGGTCTTGCGCAGCCAATAGCCGATCGGCACGAACAGCGTGCCGATGATGAACGGTACGCGCCAGCCCCAGCTTTCGAGCTGCGCGGCATTCAGCGTCGACGTCAGCGCGACGCCGGTCAGCGCACCGGCGAGCGCGGCGAGCCCCTGGCTCGAGAACTGGAACGATGCGTAGAAGCCGCGACGATGCTGCGGCGCCTGTTCGAGCAGCAACGTCGTCGATGCGCCGACTTCACCGCCCGACGCGAACCCTTGCAGCAGGCGCGCGAGCACGAGCAGCAGCGGCGCGGCGAGGCCGATCTGTGCGAAGGTCGGTGCCACCGCGATCGTCGCGGTGCCGAGCGCCATCAGCAGCAGCGTGAGAATCATCGCCTTCTTGCGGCCGGCGCGGTCGGCATACATGCCGATCACGAGCCCGCCGAGCGGGCGCGTGACGAAGCCGACGCCGAAGCTCGCAACCGCGAGCATCAATTGCCCGAACGACGAATGCACGGGAAAGAACAGCTTGCCGATGAGGATCGCGAAAAAGCTGTAGACCGTGAAGTCGTAGAACTCGAGCGCGTTGCCGACGGCGGCGGCCGCGATCAGCCGGCGTTTCTTCGCGGCGGCGCGTGCATCGACCGGCGTGCCGGCGAGCGAAAGGGCGGACGTTTCCATGTGGGACTCCCCGGGTGGGCGCGAAACGATGGGATGAAGGGCCGTCAGGCCGCGAGCCAGGCTTCGGCGATGCGAACCCAGTAGCTTGCGCCGATCGCAAGGATGTCATCGTTGAAGTCGTAGCCGGGGTTGTGCACCATGCAGCCGCCCTTGCTGCCGATCCCATTGCCGATGAACGCGTAGCAGCCGGGGCGCGCTTCGAGCATGAACGCGAAATCCTCGCTGCCCATCAACGGCGCGGCGTCGGTTTCGACGCGTTCGGCGCCGAGCATCCGGCGCGCGATGTCGGCCGCGAATTCAGTCGGCTCCGCATGATTGACGAGCACCGGGTAGCCGTAGTCGTAGTCGACTTCCGCCGTGACGCCGAAGCTTTCCGCCTGGCCTTTCGCGAGCGCTTCGATGCGGCGCGCGAGCAGCGCGCGCACGTCGGCGTTGAGCGCGCGCACCGACAGTTTCATCGTGACGGTTTCGGGAATGATGTTGAACGTCTCGCCGGCCTGCACGCTGCCGACCGTGATGACGGCCGCATGCTGCGCATCGACCTCGCGCGCGACGATCGTCTGCAGTGCAACCATGATGCTGCCCGCGGCCGACATCGGATCGCGCGCGAAATGCGGCATCGCGCCGTGGCCGCCGACGCCGCGCAGCGTGATCGTCACGCGGTCGGCCGACGCCATCGCGGCGCCGGTGCGAAAGGCCATGTCGCCGGCGGCGCGGCCCGGCATGTTGTGGATCGCGAAGATCGCGTCGCACGGAAAGCGGTCGAACAGGCCGTCGTCCATCATCGCCTTCGCGCCGCCGAAGTTTTCCTCGGCCGGCTGGAAGATCAGGTTCAGCGTGCCGGAGAACTGGCGCGTGGCCGCGAGGTGGCGCGCCGCGCACAGCAGCATCGCGGTGTGGCCGTCGTGGCCGCACGCATGCATCTTGTTCGCATGGCGGCTCGCGTAGGGCAGGCCCGTGGCTTCCGCGAGCGGCAAGGCATCCATGTCGGCGCGCAGCCCGACCGTACGCGTACCTTGCCCTTCGCGCAGCACGCCGACCACGCCCGTCTTGCCGATGCCGCGATGCACTTCATACCCCCAGCCGGTGAGCAACTCGGCGACCAGATCGCTCGTGAGCGTTTCCTCGAACGCGAGCTCGGGGTGAGCGTGGATGCGGCGGCGCACTTCGACCAGCTCGGGTGCGATCGCGGCGATACCGGGGATGACGGGGTTCACGGCTTGCAGCATGGTGTCTCCTGTGGGGCAGGTGGAGCGTTTGGCGCACATATGACGAGCAAGGATATAAATTTCTTTTGTCTACCAGAAGCTGATAAATTGCTTTGGTGCTCACCACAGGTTGCCGCTCGGGAATACCCTGAGCCGCCTTATGCCGCGCAGCACAGGGTTTCCACGGATCACGTCTCGCCGCCATGAAATACCATCAGCTGAAAGCGTTCGTCACCGTCGCGGAAGAGGGGAGCATTCGCGCGGCCGCGCGGCGCCTGAACGTGTCGCCGGCAGCGCTGACGAAAGCGGTCAAGGAGCTGGAGATCGCGCTCGGCGTATCGCTCGTCGTGCGCACCGCGCGCGGCGTGCAACTCACCGCGTTCGGCCAGCAGTTGCAGGTGCGCGCGCGGCTGATCGTCGCGGAAATGCAGCGCGCCCGCGACGACATCGAGCAGGCACAGGGCGCGATGACGGGCTCCGTCGCGGCGGCGATCACGCCGGCCGCCGCGGTGACGATCCTGCCCGATGCGTTTCGCGCGTTCCGGCGCCGCTTCCCGGTGGCGCGCGTCAACCTGATCGAAGGGTTTCCGGGCGTCGCGCTGCCGCGTCTGCACGACGGCTCGCTCGATTTCGCGGTGGCCGTCGTCGTGCCCGAACTGCTGGCCGCCGAATTCGATCACGCGGAACTCTATGCGAGCCGTTCGCTGATCGTCGCCCGCAAGGGGCATCCGCTCGCGTCGGCCACGTCGCTCGCCGATCTCGTCGAGGCCGACTGGCTGATGAACCCGTCGCCGGAAAGCTCGACGCAGGTGCTGTTCAATTCGTTCGTCGCCTACGGGCTGCCGGTGCCGGCGCGCGTCGTCGAATGCCCGAGCTTCGGGCTCGCGCACAGCCTGATGACCGGTTGCGACCTGATCGCGTCGATGCCCGAGCAACTGCTGCAGGGCGAATGGGCGCGCGACCAGCTCGCGGTGCTGCCGATCCGCGAGCGCCTGCCGGGCGTCTCCGTGCAGGTCATCACGCGTCGCGACAGCCCGCTGACGCCGGCCGCGGCGATGCTGCTCGATTGCCTGCGCGATTCCGCGCGACGCAAGGGGCTGCGATGAACCGGTGCCTGCGGTTGGCGACTGTCATTGCATCGGTATCCTGAGGATTGGGCGTGCGGCGGTGCCGTCGTCTGGCGGGCATGCGGCTTGCGCGGCGGCCACGCCATTCCGGCGCATGCCGCGCGAGCCGGTATCATAGCGGCCGGCCCGCCGCTCCGGCCGGCCTCCAACAACATCGCCATCCGGCATCCAGCAATCAGAGGCATTTCATGACCAGTGCAACCCAATTCGACAACGTATCGGTCGTCAAGCGCGCGAACGTCTATTTCGACGGCAAGTGCGTGTCGCATACCGTGCTCTTCCCGGACGGCACGCGCAAGACGCTCGGCGTGATCCTGCCGTGCGCGCTCAACTTCGGTACGGACGCCCCCGAATTGATGGAAGTGCAGGCCGGCCAGTGCCGCGTGAAGCTCGACGGCAGCAGCGAATGGCAGACCTACGGCGCCGGCGAATCGTTCTCGGTGCCGGGCAAGAGCCGCTTCGACATCGAAGTGCTCGAGACGCTCGATTACGTCTGCAGCTACCTGTAACACGCTCCGCGCAGCAAAAGAAAAGCCCCGCCGAAGCGGGGCTTGTCGCAAGCGGATGGCGCCAAGGCCATCCGGAGCGCCTGTTCTCGTTACAGGCAGGCGTTGATGTCGCCGGCCGACGATGCATCGCCACCGCGGAAACCCACCCAGGTTTTCGCATTGGCGGCGTTGGCCGGGCGCACGATGGCCGCGGCGCCATTCGGCGGCTGCTGGCCCGGCGCATAGACGGCCATCGCGAGGCCGTTCGCGAGTTCGTACTGCGATGTCACTTGTTGCTGCGACTTGTCGGCCCAGGTCTTGGCGATGCACTGCGCAACCTGGTCGGCGGGTTTCTGGCTTTGCCCCACGTTTTGGAGGGCAGAATCGGCTGCATGAGCAGAAAATGCCACGGTCAATGCGATGAGCGGTAAGTATTTCGCGTTCACGTTATCTCCCTCGAGTCGTGATTGATTGAGTGGGATGCGCAGCAGGACTGCGTAACAGTGAGATTGCATCGGACGAGCACGGTTCCGGCTATTCCGAAACAAGTTGTTAACGCGCTTGCCAAACGAAGGCTCCGATGCAGTGCACTTTGCTGCGGCACGGCATGCATCGTGTGCGGCACGACGTCATGCGCCGCGTGGCCGGCGCGCTGCCCTGTCGTGTGGTGACGTGACGGCCGCGGCGAGCGGCATGTGTCTGCATGCCGTGCCGCGACTCTTTATTGGATCGCGAAGTGGAATGGCTGATTGATGGCCCCGTCGCATGAGCACCATGATGACAAACTTTCGTCCGCCGAATTGTTAACCAACTTTAAACGCGGGAAGCGGCGGAATGCGATGCCGCACGTGAGTGGTGTGCCGCTTCGCGCGGAAGAGGTGGCGCGAGCGGGGTGTGCGCAGCGAGGGTGGCGCGCTGCGCGGTGGATCAGCCGGCCTTGCGCGTGCCGATGTCGCGCAGGTTGGCCGGAACGATCGGGCGGAAGCGCTCGCGCTTCTGTTCGTCGTCGAAGTGCTGGCGCGCCGGCTTGATCAGGTCGCTGCGCGATACGATGCCGGTGATGCGCATCGATTGCTCGTCGGCGACGACGGGCAGGCGCTCGAGTCCGAGCATCGCGAGCCGCGACGCGACGACGCGGCACGTTTCGTGCGCGTGGGCGACTGCGGGCGCGCACTCGACAGCACGAATGCGGCCAGCGTGCCGAGCAGGCCGATCCCGGCGGCAAGCAACGCGATCCTGGGCAGGCGGTCGTTGGTCGCGAAATCGCGTTTGTGTGATCCGTTCATCGGCGTGGAAAATGCGAGGGTCAGTAGTCGATCTGGGGAACCTGGAACGCGTCCTTGAGCGACTTCAGCTCGGCGCGATGCATGGCCGCGAGGCGGGCGAGCAGCGTCTCGCCGGCCGGCTCGAGGTGGACCTCGACCTGCCGGCGATCCGCTTCGCTCGTCTTGCGCTTCACGAGGCCAAGCCCTTCGCAGCGCGTGACCAGCGCAACGACGCCGTGATGCTGCGCCTGCAGGCGTTCCGCGAGTTCGCCGATGGTTGCCCATTCGCGATGCGGATAACCCTTGATGTGCAGCAGCAGCAGGTATTGCAGC
This sequence comes from Burkholderia sp. BCC0405, assembly GCF_902833075.1. Classification (NCBI taxonomy): domain Bacteria; kingdom Pseudomonadati; phylum Pseudomonadota; class Betaproteobacteria; order Burkholderiales; family Burkholderiaceae; genus Burkholderia; species Burkholderia sp. BCC0405. The sequence goes on along the minus strand of NZ_CADFEO010000011.1, from coordinate 163,254 downwards.
GGCGTCACGCCTTCGCTTTGCGCGGCGCGCTCGGAGAAGCGCTCGAAGCGGCGCATCTGGTAGCGGAATTCGGACAGTTGCTGGAAATCGCTTTTCGCCAGCGCGCGTCGGGTATCGTTCATCGAGGGCGGTCGGACAGTCAGTTTCGGTAGCGGTAAATATATCACAAGATGATATAAATGGCCGAATCTTGGCGGATTCGATCCATTCTGCGTCGCGCAGGCCGTGCGTGGCGTTACGTGCGCGGCCTGCGCTACGCCGCCTCGAGCATTTGCGTCTGCCGATAAAGGCCCGTGACGAGATCCGTCTGGGTAATGATCCCGACGAGCCGGTGCGATGCATCGACGACTGGAAGGTGGTGGTGGCCCGAATGCGTCAACAGCGCGACGAGCGCGGTGATCGGCATCGTTTCCGGCGCGCACGCGACGTCGCGCGTCATCACGGCCGCGACGCTCGCCGGCTGGCCGCCGAACGCTTGCGGCAGCCGCGCGGACAGGCGTTGCCACAGCGGGGTCGGACGGCGCAGCTGGCGCGTGAGGTCGGCGCGCGTGACGATGCCGGTCAGGCGGCCTTCGCCGTCGACGACGGGCAGCGCCTTCACGCGGTGGCGGTCGAGCAGCGTGAGCGCGGCCGTCACCGACGTCGACGGCGCGACTTCGATGGCGTTCTTCGTCATCAGGTCGGCGCACGAGAGCTGGCCGAACGTGCGCGTATACGCCTGCATCTCGGTTTCGCGCAGCAGGGCTTCGAGATCGTCCGGATCGACGTCGAGCCATTCGCTGCGGCGCTTCAGCACCGCGTCGAGGTCGCCGCGCGTGAAACCGCCTCGCGTGGGTGTGGCGCCGCCTGCTTGCAGTTTCGCTTCAGGACGCACGCCGCCGTGCGGGTAGCGGTGCCCGGTCAGTGCGTGATACGCAAGCGCGGCCGACAGCAGGATGGCCGATTGCAGCGCGATCGGCTCCAGCACGAAGCTGAATCCGAGCGCATGGATCGCCGGGCCGCCGACCACGGCCGTGAGCGCGACGGCGCCCGACGGCGGGTGCACGCAGCGCAGCACGAACATGCCGCCGATCGCGCACGCGATCGCGACCGCGGCAGCCGTGACCGGATCCGCGATCCATTGGGCGCACGCGACACCGACCGTCGCGGCGACGAGATTGCCGCCGATGATCGGCCACGGCTGCGCGAGCGGGCTTGCCGGCACGGCGAACAGCAGCACGGCCGACGCGCCCATTGGCGCGACGAGCAGCGGCACGAGGCCCGGCACGCCGGGCAGCCGCCGCATCGTCACGCCGACCGCCGCGATGCCGACGAGCGCGCCCGTGCACGAGCGCAGGCGCTCACGCCAGCCCAGCGACATCGGATGGGGAACGAAGCTATGCAGCCATTGCCGCAACGTGCGGCGCGACGGAGGGGAGCCTGACGACATGGACGGTAAGCGGAAAAAGTGACGGCGCGGATGCGCGCAGCGACGAGCGGCGAATTATATCGCGTTGTGATATAAATTGCCGCGCTGCATCAAGCGGTTGTCCGTGAGCGACGCGCGTTGCTTGCAAAAACCTTTCGCGGGATGAGAGCTTGCGGGCCGGGGAGCCGCGCAAATTTGTCTGCGGCGGCGTACAATTCGGGCCACTGAATCCCCCGTCATGCCAGAACCACGTACGCGATGCCCGCTCTCCCGCCTTTCTCCCGGCACGGTGATCGATTCGACGTGGTTCGCGGCTGCGTTCCGTTCCTCACCTGACGCGAGCGCTGCCGACGCCTCCCCACTGACTTTCCCCAAGCCAATTCAATGGACATGCTCGAAAACATGCGCCTGTTCGTGCGCGTTGTCGAAGCCGGCAGTTTTACTGCGGTCGCGAAGGAAATCGACGCGACCACCGCGCAGGTGTCGCGCGCGGTATCGAACCTCGAAGCGCACGTGCAGACGCGGCTGCTGCATCGCACGACGCGCCATCTCGGCCTTACCGAAAGCGGCGAACGCTATTTCGAGCGCGCGAAATCGATCCTCGCGGAAATCGACTACGCGAACGCGGAGGCGCGCAACGCGCTGCTGCGGCCGAGCGGCAAGATGCGCATCCATGCGATGACGGGGCTCGGGCAGAGCCATGTCGTGTCGTCGATCGTGCGCTACCAGGAGGACAACCCCGACGTGTCGGTCGAGCTGACGCTCGCGCAGCGGATGCCGAATCTCGTCGAAGAGGGCTATGACGTATCGATCGTGACGGCGTCGCAACTGCCCGATTCGGGCTATGTCGCGCAGACCTGCGGCACGAGTTGCAGCGTGCTCGTCGCGTCGCGCGAATACCTGGCGCGCCACGGCACGCCGCAGTCGCCCGACGAATTGCCGAACCACGTGTGCCTGCGCCTCGATACGCCCGCATCGCCGGCCGGCGAATGGCGGCTCGAGCGCAGCGATGGCGAGGAGGCCGTCTACGAGCTGCAGCCCGCGCCGTTCCAGGTCAACGTGCCGGACGCGCTGTGCGTCGCGGTGCGCGCCGGGCGCGGGATCGCGTGCGTCGCGCTGTATACGGTGCTCGATGACATCCGCGAAGGGCGGCTGATCCGCGTGCTGCCCGAGTATCGGCTGCAGACGGTGAGCGTGTATGCCGTCTACGCGACGCGCCGTTATCTCGACGCGAAGATCCGCACGTTCCTCGACCACCTGCGCACGACGCTCACGCCCGCGCTGGAGAGCGACCTGCGCGAACTCGACCGGCTGACGACCGAACAGACGCGGGGCGGCCGCAAGCGCGCGTGACGATTCGCGCGGGCATGCTTCGCGCGAACCGCACGTGCCGCGGCGAGGTTCATGCGCGCGGCGCGATGCGAATCCGTTCGAAGCGACCCGCGAGCCATCCGTAGGCGGCAATGCCGAGCAGCCCGTGCGCGGCGACGAACCATAATGCGCCGGCGAACGAGCCCGTGCTGGCGACGAAGTAGCCGATCACGAGCGGCGTGACGATCCCGGCGATGTTGCCGAGGCCGTTGAACACGCCGCGGCTCAGTCCGACCATCCCTTCCGGCGCCGTGTCGGCGAGCACGGCCCAGCCGACCGCCGCGAGCCCCTTGCCGAAGAATGCGATCGTCATCGGCGCGATCACGCGCTGCCGGACGTCGACATCGAATTGCGCGAGAGGGTGTCGACCGTGCAGATCGATGCGCTGGCGTCGCGGATGCTCGACGCGGGCTTCGTGCGCCAGCGTGCCGCGCGCCAGCCGCTCGAATACCGGCTCGTGCCGCGCGAGCCGATGCTCGTTGCGGTCGCGCAAGGCGCGTCGCTTGCCTCGTACGAGCGCATCGGCCCCGACGATCTCGAGCGGCAGCCGTTCATCGCGTATTCGCCGAACGAAGGGAAATACTTCCACGACCTGATCTCGGGCCTGTTCGCGAACGCGGGGCGGCTGCCGAACTCCCTGCACTCCGTCGGGCAGACGCATACGGTCCTCGGCCTCGTGCGCGCGGGGCTCGGTGCCGCGCGCGTGCCGGCGTCGGCGCGCGAACTGCATGTCGACGGCGTGATGTTCCGGCCGCTGGCGGGCGCCGACGTGGCGGCCGAGCGGTATCTCGCGTGGCGAGCGGACAACGACAATCCGGCGCTGCCGGTGTTCAACGCGATGGTCGAGCGGTTTCTGGCGCAGGAGCAGGGCGGCGCGGTAACGGCATAAGCGCGGAATCCGTCGGTGCGATGTGACAAGCTTTCAACCCGGAAGCTTGCGCAAGCGATGCCAAGCAATCCTGACCGAGCACGACCAGTCGCAGTCCTGCGAATCCTTACCGCGTTGAAAGCTGCTTCGCTACCGGTGTTCCAAAGGAGGAACGCAGCAGTTCGCTGCACTGCGACAACTGCTTGACGCTGCATGCCGGTCGGCGCACGATACGTCCGTGCATTTGGAGCGGGACGCGCCGGCCGCGCGGTTCCCGCACCCGCGATACACAAAAGAACAACGATGAGCCTTTACGCACTCGTACCGGAATACCGGCCCCGCGTTTGTCGGCCCGCCGGAACAACGCTTCTCCCGACGCCCGGCGCGTCACCTATCCGTCATCCCGTTGCGTACCGTGCATCGGTACACTTTCCCGTCCGCGCGAGCGCCGCGGCGACGAACGGCGCCCGTCCGGCGCGCCGCATCGCAGCGCCGTCTGCCGCTCCTCATCACCGCATCCTGAACAGCGCCTATACCGGCGTCTCGTGACGTCCGTCGCGCCCATCCTTGCATTGCGCCGCCGGCTTGCCTGATTGCCCGGCGGCACCGCAGTCCGAAGCATTTCAATTGAGCTTGAAAAAGCAAACGCAAGCAGTTCGGTTCGAGGTTCAAGGAGAAAAACTCATGTCGCAGCTTTCGAATGAAGAAGCAAACGGCAGTGCGGGGAGTGGCAAGGTCAAGCTGATCAAGTGGGCGATCATCGTCGCCGGCGTCGCAATCGCGGCACCGGCCGCGTTGTTCATCCTGAAGGGGGTGGTCGCGCTGGTCACGGCGGGCGTGATCGGCCTCGGCGCGATTTATTTCGCGCCAGTCGTCGCGATGAAGTTCGCGAACCAGAAAGTGAAGATGATCGTCGAGGAGGCGCAGGCCAATCCGATCGAGACGCTGATCAACCAGCTCGCGGAAAAGCGCCAGGCGGCCCAGAAATTCGCGGACAGCATCACGGCGTTCCGCACCGAGGTGAAGAACTTCGAGAGCAAGACGGAGTTGTTCGAGAAGCAGTATCCGGACGATGCGCCACGCTTCCGGCAGCAGCTCGACACGATGAAGCAGCTGCTCGCGTTCCGCGAGGGGCGCTACAAGCAGGTGCAGGCCGAACTGAAGAATTTCGCGTCGGCGATCGACCGCGCGAAGGCGATGTGGGACATGTCGCAGGCCGCGCAGCAGATGAACAAGCTCGCGGGCCGGCAGGCGTCCGACACGTTCGAGCAGATCAAGACCGACGTGGCCGTCGATTCGGTGATGCGCTCGGTCAACAAGGCGTTCTCCGAAATGGAGACGTCGCTGATGGACAACCCCGAGGTCAAGCAGGCGCAGCAGCAGGCGGTGATGAATGCGCCGCACACGCCCGGGCTCGATGCGGCGAACCCCGCGCAACTGCCGTCGAAACAACAATAACTTCCTGCAGGCTCGCAACCATGAAAAAACTTCTTGGCGCCATCGCATTCCTGGTCGTGCTCGTCGGCGTATGGATCGTGCATCAGGGCGGCCTGTCGACACTGATTCCCGCGCATGACGCGGCCCCGGCCTCGACGTCCGCGCAAAGTGGCGACACCGGGCAGTCCGCGCAGACGTCGCCGTCGTCCAGCGTGCTGCCGGCGGGCTTCACGCCGCAGGCCAGCGCGCTGAAATCGATTGCCGAAAACGGCATCGTGCGGATCTCCGTGCAGAACCCGAGCGAACCGTTCTTCGGCGAGGACAAGGGCACGCCGCACGGCTTCAACGTCGAATTCGCGCGGCTGCTGTTCGCGGATCCGTCGTTCTCGCACGGCGGCAAGCCGGTCGTCGTCGATACGCGTCACGAGGTCGACACGTATCCGGGCGTGCCGAAGCAGCTGCTCGATACGGATGCGAAGGGGAACCACGTGGTCGACGTGGCGATGGACGGGCTGACGTTCCCGGACAACACGCCGCCGGGCGTGGTCTATTCGGTGCCGTACGTCGACGATTTCGGCTATTCGCTGATCGTGCGGCAGGGCTCCGCGATCCGCTCGACCGACGATCTCGCGGGCAAGACGGTCGGCATCCTGAAGGGCGACCCGGACGTGCGCGCATTCGTCACGCGCCAGTATCCGAACGTGAAGTTCGTTGAAGTCGACGATTCCGATCCGGCGTTCATCGCGAAGAGCATCGACGGCCATACGGTCGACGCGTTCATCTACGACTATCCGTTCGCGGTCAGCTCGATCAAGGACACCGACCTGAAGTTCGCGGTGACCAAGCTCGACGGCTCGAACATCGCGTACAAGATCGGCGTGCGCGCCGACGACCAGGATCTGCTGATCTACCTGAACGCCGCGATCGCGAAGCTCAAGCAGTCGCCGCAGTATCTCGACCTGCTGCGCAAGTACTTCGTCAGCGACCAGGCGGTGACGACCGCGGCCGCGTCGGGCGAGCACACGTACGTGGTGAAGGCGGGCGACACGCTGAACATGATCGCGGCGAGCAAGCTCGGCAGCGGCCAGCGCTATCGCGAGATTCAACGCCGCAACAACCTTGCCAACCCGAACCTGATCCTGGCGGGCCAGCACCTCGTGATTCCGGTGCGGTAACGGCGGCGTGACGTGAACGAAGGAAGCTGAAGGGACGTGAAAGACTGCGCGCGGCCCGGCGGAGGAGATCCGCCGGGCCGCGCGCTTTTTTGCGTCAGTGAGTGATCGACAGGAACAGGTACGCGGCGAACAGCGACAGGTGCACGACGCCGTGCAGCACCGTCGTGCGCCCCTGGCTGAGCGTCAGCGTGCTGACCAGCAGGGTCAGCGCCAGCAGTACGGTTTCCATCGGGCCGATGCCGAGCGTGAGCGGCTGGCCGACCCAGATGAACACGGCCGCGACGGTCGGGATCGTGAGCCCGATACTCGCGAGCGCCGAACCGAGCGCAAGGTTCATGCTGGTCTGCAGGCGGTTCGCACGCGCGGCGGTGACGGCCGCGAGCCCTTCCGGCAGCAGCACGAGCGCGGCGATCACGATGCCGACCGCGGCTTCGGGCGCGCCGAGCTTCATTACGGCGTGCTCGACGGCCGGCGACAGCAGCTTTGCGAGCAGCACGACCGCGACGAGGCTCGCGAACAGCAGCAGCATGCTGATCACGGCGGTGCGGTTGCTCGGCGGTGCCGCGTGCACCGATTCGTTCGCGCTGTCGTGCGTGGTGAGGAAGTAGTCGCGGTGCCGAACCGTCTGCACGAACACGAATGCGCCGTACAGCACGAGCGACGACACGCCGGCGAACGCGAGCTGCGATTTCGAGAAGAACGGGCCGGGTGCGGCGTTCAGGTAGTTCGGCATCACGAGCGACAGCACCGACAGCGACGCCAGCACCGCGAGCGCCTTGCTTGCGCCGCGCCCCTGGAAGTCCTGTTCGCCGTGCCGCCACGCGCCGACCAGCAGGCAGATGCCGACGATGCCGTTGCAGATGATCATCACGGCGGCGAACACGGTGTCGCGGGCGAGGCCCGATTTCTCGGGGCCCGCGCCAAGCATCACCGACACGATCAGCGCGACTTCGATGACGGTCACGGCGACCGCGAGCACGAGCGTGCCGAACGGCTCGCCGACGCGGTGCGCGACGACTTCCGCATGGTGGACAGCGGCGAACACGGCGCCGGCGAGTGCGGCGGCGAACACCGCGATGACGAGGCCTTCGGCCGGCACGACGCGCGACAGCGCGAGGACCAGCCATGCGGCAAGCGGGGCCACGAGGGTCCAGCGCGGGAGCTGGTTGGACGAGAGCGGCATGAAGGGTTTCCTTATGCGAGTGGCGGCGCGCGACGCGCCGTCACGGGTTGACGAAGCCCGGCCGTACTATCCGCCGAACGAGGACGATGAAACCGAAAGGTGGCGGCACGCAACGGTGCTGCCCTGGGTTCGCCGCCGTGAGGCAGCGAGGGGCGCGGGCGGGCCGAAGCCCGTCGCTGGATGAAACGGTTCGATGCGGCTGGCCGCACGTGGCGACGCGAGCACATGAGACGCGGCCCGGGCCGGAGGCTCGGTTCCGACCCCGGAAGGGCGGACGACGGTCGCAGCGTGACACGCGGGTTCCCCCTGAAATCCGGCGATTTGTCGAATTTTATCAGGCGTTCGGGGGGGCACTATCTCATATTCGAATGCTTTCATTGACCTTTCTGTCCGCAAAAAGTGCCCCGACCTTTCAATTTTTTTGTCTTTGCAGTTTCCGTAACGGTCTCTTGCACGACAAATTCGGGCTCGCCCTGACATAAATCTACCGACCGGTCGGTTTATAATTGCTCGCACCTCCACTTCTTGACGGATCGCAAGCGATGGCTGTTTCTTCTGCACATTCGGTGAACTCGGGCGCGCTGGCGCCGTCGGCCGTCGTCGGCGTGATCGGTGCCGGCGCGATGGGCGCGGGTATTGCGCAGGTCGCGGCGGCGGCCGGTCATACGGTGCTGCTGTACGACCTGAACGCCGCCGCCTGCGACAAGGCGCTGGCCGGCATCCGCGCGCAGTTCGCGCGGCTCGCGGAGAAGGGCCGGCTCGAACCCGCCCAGGCCGACGCGGCCGGCGCCCGGATTCGTGCGGTGCGCGAACTGGCCGACTTCGCGGGCGCGGCATTGATCGTCGAGGCGGCGGCCGAGCGGCTCGACGTGAAGCGCGAGATCTTCGCGACGCTCGAGCGCCATGTCGACGACGCGTGCCTGCTGGCCACCAACACGTCGTCGATCTCGATCACGTCGATCGCGGCCGGGCTGCGCGTGCCGCAGCGCGTCGCCGGCCTGCATTTCTTCAACCCGGCGCCGCTGATGGCGCTCGTCGAGGTGGTCAGCGGGCTCGCGACCGCGCCCGAGGTCGCACAGGTGCTGGTTGCGACCGCCGCCGCGTGGGGCAAGCAGCCCGTGATGGCGAAATCGACGCCGGGCTTCATCGTCAATCGTGTCGCGCGGCCGTATTACGCGGAGGCGCTGCGCGTGCTGAACGAGCAGGGCGGCGCGCCGGCGTCGATCGACGCGGTAATGCGCGAGGCCGGCGGCTTCCGGATGGGGCCGTTCGAGTTGATGGACCTGATCGGCCACGACGTGAACTTCGCGGTGACCGAGTCGGTATTCCGCGCGTACTTCAACGATCCGCGCTACACGCCGTCGCTGATCCAGCAGGAACTCGTGAACGCGGGCTTCCTCGGGCGCAAGTCGGGTCGCGGCTTCTATGCGTATGCGGACGACGCGACGCCGCCCGCGCCCGATCTCGAACCGCAGCGCGACGCGCCGGCCGAAGTCGTGCTGTTCGCGCAGGACGGCCCGGCCGCCGCGCTGCACGCGCGCTTTGCCGAACGCATCGCCGGCGCCCGGCAGGCCGCCGCGACCGCCGACGACCTGCTCGCGACGGCCGGCCGCGCATCGATCGCGCTGACCGACGGCCGCACCGCGACCGCGCGCGCCGCGCAGACGGGCGCCGCCGATCTCGTGCTGGTCGACCTTGCGCGCGATTACGCGCAGGCCGGACTCGTTGCGCTGACGCGCGCGCTCCAGTGCAGCGATGCGGCCTATGCGGACGCGGTCGGCCTGTTCCAGCAGGCCGGTTTTCGCGTCGTCGGCGTGGCGGACGTGCCGGGCATGGTCGCGATGCGCACCGTCGCGATGCTCGCGAACGAGGCGGCCGACACGGTGAACCAGGGCGTGTGTTCGCCCGCCGATCTCGATCTCGCGATGGAGAAGGGCGTGAACTACCCGTGCGGCCCGCTCGCGTGGGCCGATGCGATCGGCATTGGCCGCGTGCATCGCGTGCTGTCGAACCTGGCGGCGAGCTACGGCGAGGATCGCTATCGCGTGTCGCCGCGCATTGCCGCGCTGCATGCGGCCGGCCGCACGTTCCGGTCGTAGCCGTCGCCCCCGTTGCTTCGAACACGATAACGACATCACTCCATTGGAGGAGCCCCCGATGACTCACCCGACGCATCCCGCCGCCACCCTCGAGCCGATCGAGACCGCCAGTCGCGACGAACTGCAGGCGCTGCAGCTCGAGCGCCTCAAGTGGTCGCTGCGCCACGCGTACGACAACGTCCCGCACTATCGCCGCACGTTCGAGGCGGCGGGCGTGCATCCGGACGACCTGACGTCGCTCGCCGATCTCGCGAAATTCCCGTTCTCGACCAAGAACGACTTGCGTGACAACTATCCGTTCGGGCTGTTCGCGGTGCCGCGCGAGCAGGTCGTGCGCGTGCACGCGTCGAGCGGCACGACGGGCAAGCCGACGGTGGTCGGCTACACCGCGCGCGACATCGATACCTGGGCGAACGTGACCGCGCGCTCGATCCGCGCGGCGGGCGGCCGTCCCGGCGATACGCTGCACAACGCGTTCGGCTATGGGCTCTTCACCGGCGGCCTCGGGATTCATTACGGCGCGGAGCGGCTCGGCTGCATGGTCGTGCCGATGTCGGGCGGGCAGACCGAGAAGCAGGTGCAGCTGATCCGCGATTTCGAGCCGAAGATCATCCTCGTCACGCCGTCGTACATGCTGAACCTGATCGACGAGATGGTGCGGCAGGGGATGGACCCGGCCGAGTCGTCGCTGAAGATCGGCATCTTCGGCGCCGAGCCGTGGACGCAGGCGCTGCGCGAGGAAGTCGAGACGCGCGTGGGCATCGACGCGCTGGACATCTACGGCCTGTCGGAAGTGATGGGCCCGGGCGTCGCGTGCGAATGCGTCGAGACGAAGGACGGCCCGGTGATCTGGGAAGACCATTTCTACCCGGAAATCATCGACCCGGTCACGGGCGAGGTGCTGCCCGACGGCAGCCACGGCGAGCTCGTGTTCACGTCGCTGACGAAGGAAGCGATGCCGGTGATCCGCTACCGCACGCGCGACCTTACCGCGCTGCTGCCGCCGACCGCGCGCGCGATGCGCCGTCTCGCGAAGATCACGGGCCGCTCCGACGACATGCTGATCGTGCGCGGCGTCAACGTGTTCCCGAGCCAGATCGAGGAGATCGTCGTCGCGCTGCCGCAGTTGTCGGGCCAGTTCCAGATCACGCTGTCGCGCGACGGTCATATGGACCGGCTCGACCTCGCGGTCGAACTGCGCTCCGAAGCGGCCGCGTCCGTCGGCGAAAGCGATCGTGCGGGGCTCGCGCGTGAGCTGCAACACCGGATCAAGACGCTGGTCGGCGTGTCGTCCGGCGTGACGGTGCTGGCGGCGGGCGGCATTCCCGCGACTGCGACCGGCAAGGCCCGGCGCGTGATCGACCGCCGCCAGGCCGCCTGATTCCCATGTTTGCCGTTCAACCCGAGGAAACCTGTTCGATGGATGAATTGAAGACCCTGGCCGTCACGGTCGATGCACGCGGCATCGCAACCGTCGCGCTGCAGCGCGGCGACGTGCTCAACGCATTCGACGAGACGATGATCGCCGAACTGACCGATGCGTTCACCACGCTCGGCCGGCGCGACGACGTGCGCGCGATCGTGCTGCGCTCGGACGGCCGCGCGTTCTGCGCGGGCGCCGACCTGCAATGGATGCAGCGCGCGAGCGCGAACGACGCGGCGGCGAACCTGCGCGACGCGCAGCGGTTCGCCGCGATGATGCGCGCGATCCGGCAATGTCCGAAGCCGACGGTGGCGCGTGTGCAGGGCCATGCGTTCGGCGGCGGCGTCGGCCTGTGCGCGGCGTGCGACATCGTGATCGCGAGCGATCACGCGCGCTTCTCGGTCAGCGAAGCCCGTTTCGGGATCCTGCCGGCCGTGATCGGCCCGTATCTGGTCGAGGCGGTCGGCCAGCGCCAGGCGCGCCGGCTTGCGCTGACGGCGACCCAGCTCGCCGCCGGCGAAGCGGTCGCGATCGGCCTGATTCACCAGGCCGTGCCGCTCGATTCGCTTGACGAAGCACTCGACAAGACGCTCGCCGAACTCGGCCGCAACGGCCCGAATGCGCTGATGGAGATCAAGCGCTTCTTCGACGCGATCGGCGAGTATCCGCCGTCGGACGAGCGTGCGGCGTTCACCGCGCAGACGATCTCCCGCGTGCGGGCAACGCCGGAAGCAAAGGAGGGCTTCACCGCGTTCTTCGCGAAGCGTCCGCCGGCATGGGAGGCGGGCGCCGAGTAAGGGGAAACGACGGCGAAACGGCGACGATCGACGGCACGACGGGCGCGGCCGAGTTTGGCGGCGCGGGCGCTTGCTCTACAATGCGTGACCTCCGGCGCGCTGCCGGCCCAGCCCCGACCGATTCTTCCCCGATGATCGTCAACCGCCTTATCTCCGAGATCCTGTTCGGCTTCACCGGCCTGATCGGCATCATCAACCCGATCGGCATCGCGTTCCTGTTTCTCGAACGGACCGAGGCGCTCACCGAGCACGAACGCGATCTGCTCGCGAGGAAGGTCGCGTTCAACGCGTTCATCGTGCTGATGGTCGCGTTCTTCGCCGGCACGCCGGTGCTGCATTTCTTCGGGATTTCGATGGAAGCGCTGCGGATCGGCGGCGGCTTCGCGGTTGCCGTCGCGGGCTGGCAGATGCTGAACGAACCCGACGGCCCGGGCGGCGGCGACACGCCGGTCAAGCCGATCGACGCGAACGCGATCATGACGCGCGCGTTCTTCCCGTTGACCATGCCGCTGACGGTCGGCCCCGGCTCGATCGCGACCGCGATCGCGCTGAATGCGAACCGCACGCACAAGCTGTCGGAATTCATGCTGTCGAGCATCGTGTCGATCGCCGTCTCCGTGCTGGTCGCGATCGTGATCTGGCAGGTCTACAGCCGCTCGGCGCTGCTGTCGCGCTACCTCGGCAGCGAAGGCACCAAGGTCGCGAAGCGCGTGTCGGCCTTCCTGCTGCTGTGCATCGGTGTGCAGATCATGCTGACCGGCTTCTCCGCGTTCCTGCAGCCGATCGCCGACCAGGCCAAGTAAGCAAGTAAAAAGCAAGTAAGCGGCCGGCGCCGCTGCGCTCGCGCCGCGCAGCCGGCGCCCCGTGCGATCTCGCGCCGACGGGCATTGCCTTCGTACCAAGTGGCGACGCCGCACGCATTCTTGCCGCCCGGGATACCATGCGACGGTTCGGCGGATGCGCGGCGCGCGTCCGGCCGTCAGCTCAACTTCAATGGCGAGGCGTGCAATGGAATACGTGAAATTCGGATCGACAGGGCTGGACGTGTCCAGGCTGGTGCTGGGTTGCATGACGTTCGGCGAACCGTCACGCGGCACGCATCCGTGGACGCTGCCGGAAGCGGAGAGCCGCCCGATCATCCAGCGGGCGGTCGAAGCCGGCATCAATTTCTTCGATACCGCGAACATGTATTCCGACGGCACGTCGGAGGAGATCGTCGGCCGTGCGCTGCGCGATTTCGCGAAACGCGACGAGATCGTGATCGCGACCAAGGTGTTCTACCGGATGCGGCCGGGGCCGAACGGCGCGGGGCTGTCGCGCAAGGCGATCATGACCGACATCGACCAGAGCCTGAAGCGGCTCGGCACCGACTATGTCGATCTCTACCAGATTCACCGCTGGGACGACGGCACGCCGCTCGAGGAGACGCTCGAGGCGTTGCACGATGTCGTGAAGGCCGGCAAGGCACGCTACATCGGCGCGTCGTCGATGTTCGCGTGGCAGTTCGCGAAGGCGCTGCACACGTCGAAGCAGCACGGCTGGACCCGCTTCGTCAGCATGCAGAACCACCTGAACCTGCTGTATCGGGAAGAAGAGCGGGAAATGCTGCCGCTGTGCGAAGACGAAGGGATCGCGGTGATTCCGTGGAGCCCGCTCGCGCGCGGCCGCCTGACGCGCAACTGGGACGAGTCGACCGAGCGGCAGCAGAGCGACGCGGTCGGCCAGCGGCTTTACGATGCGACGGCGGAGTCGGACAAGGCGGTCGTCGACGCCGTTGCGACGATCGCGGCCGCCCGCAACGTGCCGCGTGCGCAGGTCGCGCTCGCCTGGGTCGCGCAGAAGCGCGGGGTGACCGCGCCGATCGTCGGCATTTCGAAGGCGCGGCAGCTGGACGACGCACTGGCCGCGCTCGAGTTGAAACTGACCGACGACGAGATCGCTACGCTCGAACGCCCGTACGTGCCGCACGCGGTCGCCGGGATCAACTGAGCGGCCGCGCCGCGCGGCCGTCAGCGCGCGGCGTCGAGCATCGGGTAGGTGAACAGGCCGAAGTGGACGATGTTCAGTCCCGCATGCGCGAGCGCGGATGCGAGCAGCCCGCCGCGCCGCCAGGCGAGGCCGTAGCCGATGCCGGCCACCGTGCCGAGCACGATCCATTGCCAGCCGCCGGCCGCATGCGCGGCGCCGAACAGCACCGCGCCGATCGCCAGCGCGACCCATGGCCCCCATGCGAATCCGCGCAGCGCGCGCGTCAGCCCGCCCTGCACGTAGCCGCGGAACAGCGCTTCCTCGGCGAGCGTCACGATCAGCAGGTTGTTCACGAGCCACAGCCAGCCCGACGGCGGCCACTTGGGCGCCCAGCCGACCATCCCGAAAGCGAGCGCGCCGGCCAGGCACGCGGCCGCCGTCGCGACGGCGGCCACCGCGCCGGTGCGCAGCGCGCGCGACAGCGGGACGTCGGGGGCGACCCACGGCAGCACCCACACCAGCCACAGGCCGACGAGCGGTTTGTCGAGATTCAGGTACATCGTGAACGGCACGGCATCCGGCGTGAAGCGCGTCGGGCCGATCACGCCCGGATTGTGGAAGCCGGGAATCAGGTGCAGGCTGAGCGCGATCGCGAGCGCGGCAAAGACGACGTGCGCGGCGATGCGCACCGCGCGCGCTCGCTCGGGCATCGCGCCCCAGGCGGCCGCGGCCAGCAACGCGAGGGGCGCCAGCGCGAGCGGCGCGAGCTTGCCGAACGCCAGCGCGCACGCATAGCCGAGCGCGGCAAGGCCGACGCTCAGGCCGTGCTGCGGGCGATGCCACACGAACGCGGCGGCCGCGAACAGGGCGAGCCAGATCGTGGCGGACGGAAGGAGCGAAAGGGACATGACAGGAGCGGCATTCGTCGGACGAGACGCCGCGCATCATACCGCAGCCGTCTTGCCATGCTGGCCGGAATCGTCGGCGGTCAGCGGCCGGCGGTTTCCGTGACGCCGTCGCGGCCCGGGATGTGGACGCTGTTGCGCTCGCGCATCCGCCGCCGGTACCAGAACGTCCACAGCAGCAGGCAGCCGAACACGGTGTAGCCCATGACCGGCGACACGACCAGCACGCGTTCGACCGGCCAGGTCACGACCATCCAGAGGCGCAGCAGCATTTCCAGGGTCATGAACGCGCCCCAGACGAAGGTCATTCGCTGGAGCATTTGACGCAGCCCCGGCTGTGCGTTCCAGACGGCTTCGAAATGCGCGGCGCCGCCATCCATCTCGCGGGCCACGGTGGCGCGGGCGAGATAGAAGATCAGCGGGCGTGCGCGGAACAGCGACAGCAGGAACACGACGCCGATCGTGCCCGACGCGAGCGATTCGCGCATCAGCAGCGTGCGCGGGCTGCCGCCGAGCGCCATCCCGATGATCGACAGCGAGATGCCGAGCAGCACGATGGCCGCCACCGCATCGACGCGGCGCGAGCGGATGAATTCGACGATCGACCAGATGATCGGCGGGATCGCCGACGCATACAGCGCGCCGGTTTCGCCGAAATAGGGCAGAGCGGCCCGGTAGGCCACCCAGGGCAGCACCAGGTTGACGAAGAGTTCGAGGATCAGTCCGGCTCGCGGTTTCACGGTGAGCAATTCCACGCAGGTTGGGGCGAACGTGCAACGGGCGTGGTGGCCCGCGGTTGCCCCGAAAAGGGTTCGGTCCAGTATATCGAAGAATCGGGCGGGGATGCGGTGCCGCCACGGCCGCCTGCCGCCGGCGCCGCCGTCACGGAAGCGCCGCGGCCGGCAGCGTGATCGTGACCGTGGTGCCCTGCCGCACGACGCTGAGCACGTGGATGGCGCCTTCGTGCCGCTCGACGACGGCGGCAGGGAGGGGAAACGGCAGGCAGGCGCGCCGCCCGTGCACGGGCGGCGCTTCAGGGTGACACTCGCCAGCACGCGTGCCACGGCGCGAATCGCTGCCGCGGCCGCGCGTGCGGTCAGGCGATGCCGGGCTGAACGATGATCTTCACGTTCCGGTCCTTGTGGTTGACCAGTTCCTCGAAGCCGTGCGAGACGATGTCGCCGAGCGTGATGCGCCCGGTGATAAGCGGCTGCACGTCGATGCGGCCGTCGGCGATGAAGCGGATCACGTCCGCGAATTCGCCGTTGTACGCGAGCGAGCCGATTACTTCCTTCTCGGTCGACACGATGTCGAAGAAGTTGAACGGCGCCGGCTCCTCGAAGATGCCGACCATCACCGACTTGCCGGCCTTGCGGATCACGTCGATCGCGAGCTTCGCCGTGGTTGTGTGCCCGATGCACTCGAACGACACGTCGGCGCCGTAGCCGCCGGTCAGCGCGTTGACTTCCGCGATCGCGTCGGACGTCTTCGGATCGATGACGACGCTCGCGCCGACTTCCAGCGCCTTCTGCTTGCGCGCGGCCGACATTTCCAGCGCGATCACGCGCCCGGCGCCTGCGGCCTTCGCACACATGATCGTGCACAGGCCGATCGTGCCCGCGCCGACCACGACGACGGTCTGCCCGACGATGTTGCCGGCCTTCTTCACCGCATGCAGCCCGACCGCGAGCGGCTCGATCAGCGCGCCGGCCTCGGTCGGGAAATCGTCGGGCAGCTTGTACAGCAACTCCGCCGGTACGTTCACGTATTCGGCGAATGCGCCGTTGTTCATCAGCCCGGTGAACGCGAGGTTCTCGCAGATGTTGTACAGCCCATGCCAGCAATACCAGCAGGTGCCGCAATGCTGGCATGCGTCGGCCGTCACGCGGTCGCCGACCGCGAAGCCCGTCACGCCCGCGCCGAGTTCGGCGATCTCGCCGCTGAACTCGTGGCCGAGGATGCACTGGCCCTTCAGGCCCGTCAGTGGATGCGGCGCATCGACCGGGATGAAGACGGGGCCCGCGACGTATTCGTGCAGGTCGGAGCCGCAGATCCCGCACCAGTGCACGCGTATCGTGACCCAGCCTGCCGGCGGGCGCTCCGGAACGGGAACCTGTTCGACGCGGATGTCGTGGCGGCCGTGCCAGACGGCGGCTTTCATGCTGGGAGCTGTGGTCGATGCCGGTGTACTCACGTTGCTGTCTCCATCGGGTTGTCGTCGGGCGCGAGGCGTGGCTGCCGGTGCGCCCGTCGCGCGATTGCGCGATCGACCGGTATGCAGGAACGGGGCCAGCTCGAGGGGTGCGCCGGGCGGCGATCGGACGGGATGAGCGTGGTGCGATGCGGTATTTCCCGGTTCGGTGACAGCAAAAGGTTTGACGGGGGCGCGGCGTGAAGTTTGCTGCGAAAGCTGAACGACACGCCGGTGAGACGCTGGGACGTTCGTCTCAGCGCCATGAGACGAATCGTGAGACGCGCGGCGCCGAAGCGCGTGATCCACGCGCCGACGCGGAACGGGCCGTCGCCATCCGCCGGCGCGCCCTCGATCACGAAGTGCTCGAATGGCCGCCCCATGCCGGCGTCGAATTGCACGACCTGGCCGTCCGGGCCGTCGTGCAGCGGCGCATCGCGCCGGTCGCGTGCGGCGCAGTATCCGGCGACGAAGATGCGCACGGCGGCCTTGCGGCCGGAGAAGGTCGACCAGGCTGCGTCGAGCGGAAGCGGGGCGTCGGGAGCGGGAGAGGCGGTCGGCATGCGGTCGTATGCAGCGTCGTCGGGGCGAAGCCGACAGCTTGGATCAGGCAGGCGCACGCTGCCATGCCGGCTCATTGCCGCGATTGGCGGAACGGATCGTTGCGCACATTACCCCTTTACTTGAAGTGAACTTCAATTTGTATCATGTGCACCAGTCCGATCTCGGACGCGTGACGCATCCCGTTGCACGCGGCCGTTTCAACGGAGGGGGAAATGCCCGAAACACCTGTCGCGGCCGATGCCGCCACGCTGCCGTCGCGCAGCGACCGGGCCGCAGTCGCGAACGTCGTGCTCGCGAGCATCGTGTCGGCGCTGCACGTCGGCAAGGCGACGATCGTATTGCCGTCGCTTCAGCACGAGTTCGGCGGCTCGCTCGCGTCGCTGAGCGGGATCATGCCGGTGTTTCCGTTCGTCGGCGTGTTCGGCGGCATCGCGTCCGGCCTGCTGGTGCGTCGCTGGCGCCGCTCGGCATCGGCTGGGTCGTGCAGGGCAACGATCTCGGACAGGTGATCGGGCCGCTGGCGATCGGCGCGATCGTCGATGCATTGGGCTGGTCGGGCGGCATCGGGCTGATGCTCGCGGCCGCCGTTACCGGCGCGGCGATTGGCCTGTCGCTGCTGCGCGAACCGATGGCCCGGCGCTGAGCGCGGCGCCGTTCAACCTGCACGGAAATCCGTCAAGCATGCTCAACACCATGGAAAGCCTGATTTGCGAAGAAGACGTGCCGTGCGATGCGCCGGCAGGGGGCGAAGACGATGCGATGCCGCCGCGTGGCGGCGTCGCGCATCCGCTCGCGGCGATCGGTCGAGCGCCGGTTCCCGAGCACGCCGCAGCGGCCGTCTCGCCGTTGCGCCCGCAACTGTTCGTCACGGTGCTGGAGGCCGACGACAGCGCGCTGCTGATTCGCTGGGTCGAGAGCGGCCGGTGCCATTACGGCGAGCAGCGCTGGCGCTTGCGCGTCGCGTTGCAGCCGGGCCGCTGTGCGATCTCGGGGCAGCCGATCGAGCCGGGCGATCCGGTGTTCCGGCCGGTGCGGCGGCCCGTGCCGGCCAATGGCGACGAGATGATCTGCCCGGCGTCGGTGCCGGGGGCCGCCGGCGTGGCGTGCGACGTTGCGCCGGACGGCGACGATGCACACGCGCCGGCCGACGTTTTCGGCTGAATGCCGGCCGGCTGCGACGCCGCGTTACTTCTTCAGGTCGTGCCGGTACTGGATGAACCCGGCGTGGTTCGCGAGCTTGTCGTACAGCGCGCGCGCCGTCGTGTTGGTTTCGTGCGTGAGCCAGTACACGCGGCTCGCGCCGGCTTCGCGGGCATGTTCGTACACGGCCTCGATCAGCGCGCCGCCCGCGCCTTGCCCGCGTGCGTCGGGCGCGGTGTACAGGTCCTGCAGGTAGCAGTACGGCCCTTCGGTCCAGCACGAGCGGTGGTAGATCGAATGCACGATCCCGACCAGCACACCTGATGCGTCGAATGCGCCGAGCACGAACATCGGCTCGGCGGGATCCATCAGGCGCGCCCACGTCGTCGCGAACACCGCCTCGCTCAGCGCGGTGTCGTAGAACTTCTGATAACCCTGCCACAGCGGGCGCCACGCGGCTTCGTCGGCGGCGACGAGCGGGCGCACCGTGACGCGCGTCGCGTCGTTCGCGCGGCTGGCCGCATCGCGCGCGTTCGCCTGCGCGTGGCGGATGGCGGCAAGCGACTGGCGCTGCTCGCCTTGCGCGTCGAAGTTCTCCGGAGCGAGCCACGCGTCGAACGCGGCGCGGACGTCCGGCCATTCGCTGTCGATGATCGAGAACCACGCGGTGTCGCGATTGCGGCCGCGATAGATGATCGCCTGCCGGAACGTGCCTTCGTAGCGGAAGCCGAGCCGTGCGGCGGCCTTGCGCGACGGGATGTTCAGGTCGTCGCACTTCCATTCGTAGCGCCGGTAGCCGAGCGTGTCGAACGCGTACTTCATCAGCAGGAACTGCGCTTCGGTCGAAATGGGCGTGCGCTTGAGCAGCGGCGAGAACGTGACGGAGCCGACCTCGATCACGCCGTTGGCCGGATCGATGCGCATCAGCGCGAGCGTGCCGACCGCGCGGCCCGTGGCACGGTCGATCACCGTGTAGTGCAGCGGATCCGGGCTCGCCTGCGCGCTCCGCGCGTAGTCGCGGTAGCTCGATTCGTCGGCGTACGGGCCGTGTGCAAGATAGGTCCAGTCGCTGCCGTCCGGCGCCTGCGCGTAGGCGGCGTGCAGGTCGGCCGCATGGCGCTCGGCGTCGAGCGGTTCGAGCCGGCAGTAGCGGCCTTCGAGCACGATGCGTTCCGGGCGCGGGCGCGCGGACCAGTCGGGAACGGGGTGGCCGATGGGTTGCTGGAAAGCGTTGGTGAGCGTGGACAAGGTCGATCTCGCTTCGGTTGGCGGCCGGCGACATGCCGGCATGCAGACGATCGTAGTCGCGACGAGGTACCATGAGAAGCGCCACAGATTGGCAAATTTATGGTGCCACGAGCTTCGGGGTGCGAACCGCGAGCCCGTCCTTCACTGGCGGTGCGCCACTAGCCGTGCGCCACTAGCCGTGCGCCCCGTTCCAACATTTTCACGCTGCGATGTTCCGATGACGACCGCCCTTCCTTCCGGCGATGCACCGCTGCTGCCGCTCGACGCGCCGCTGGCGCGCACGCCGGGCGCGCCTTCGCTGCAGCGCCAGTTGCTGCGCCGCGTGCGCGACGCGATTCTCGGCGGTGCGATGCCGGCCGGCACGCGGCTGCCCGGCACGCGCGCGCTGGCCGAAACGCTCGGCGTGTCGCGCAACACGACAGCCGCCGTCTACGAGCAGCTCGTCGCGGAAGGCTTCCTGCAATCCGATCGCCGCGGCACGCGCGTGGTCGGGCTTTCACGGCCGACGCCGCCGCGCCGGCGTGCCGCGCCGCCGGCCGTTGCGCAGCGGCTCGGCCGGATTCGCCCGAGCCGCATCGGCACCGGCGAATCGGAGGGCTTCCGGCCGGGTGTGCCCGCGCTGGCGCATTTCCCGGCGGACGCATGGCGCCACGCGATCGACCGCGCGCTGCGCCGCGCCGGCCGCGACCTGCTCGGCTATGGCGATCCGCTCGGCGAGCGCGCGCTGCGCGAATCGATCGCGCGCCACCTGGCCGTGACACGCGGCGTGCGCTGCGATCCCGAGCAGATCGTGATCACGGAAGGCGCACAGGGCGCGATCGCGCTGTGCGCGCAGTTGCTGACGAACCCGGGCGATACGGTGTGGGTCGAGGAGCCCGGCTATCGCGGCGCGCGCACCGCGATGCAGGCGGCCGACCTCGACGTCGTGCCGATGCCGGTCGACGCGGAAGGGCTGCGCACGGAAGCAGACGACTGGCGCGAGCGGACGCCGCGCCTCGTCTATACGACGCCGTCGAACCAGTTCCCGACCGGCGCCGTGCTGTCGATCTCGCGCCGGCTCGCGCTGATCGATGCCGCGCGCCGGCATCGCGCGTGGATCATCGAGGACGACTACGACAGCGAATTCCGTCATACCGGCGAGCCGATCGGCGCGATGCACGGGCTCGCGCCCGATTCGCCCGTCGTCTATCTCGGCTCGTTCAGCAAGACGATGTTTCCGGCGCTGCGGATCGGTTTTCTCGTGCTGCCCGACGCATTGCTGGCGGCGGTGCGGCCGGTGTTGCCGGAGATGCTGCGCGGCGGGACGCGCCACGTGCAGCTCGCGCTGGCCGATTTCATCGAGACGGGCGAGTACGGGCGCCATCTCGGCCGCATGCGCCGTCTGTACCGCGACCGGCGGCGATTGCTGCTCGTCGCGCTCGACCGCACCCTGAGCGTGCCGCATCAGATCGAGGGCGGGCCGTGCGGGCTGCATCTCGCACTGCGGCTGCCGGCGCGCTACCGCGATCGCGCGATCGTCGACGCGGCGCGAGCGCACGGCATCGGGCCGTTCCCGCTGTCGGGCTTTTCGATCGATGCGGCGTCGGCGGGCAACGGGCTCGTGCTCGGTTTCGGCAATACGTCGGCCGACGCGTTCGAGCCGATGTTGAGGATGCTGTCGGCGATCGCGGAGCGGGTGGGTGGGGCGTGAGGCGAGACTCGCCGTTCAATCACGGCAATTTATTTTGCCAACCTTATAAATCTTGGATTTTTAAAATCAAGGTTGATGTTCGTCGATTTTTGGTCTCGCTCCCCGAGCTGAACATGCCGCGGTCTTGATCGTCAGAAATGGTCGCGTGGTGGATGTGCGGATTGACGAACCGCGCACTTTGTTCGAAACGAATGCCGTGGCGGCTCCACGCCTGCCGTGCCACCCGGCATTCGGGTTTCGATTCGTATGTTCGAACAGGCCGCGTGGACTATAAATGGATGCGTGTACCGGTGCTTGTCGGGTGCCTGCGCGTCTCGCGCATGTCGGCGCCGCGACGCCCGGGGGAGGTGCACCGTGGTTCGCCAGACGCTTGCTCGCGCCGTGCTTCGCACCGCGTTGATCGGGGGCGTGTTTGCCGGCTGTTGGCTGGCCTCGCCGGCCGCCCTTGCCGGAACCCTCTCGCCGCCCGTTACGCCCCACCCCATGAAGCAGCGCCCGGCTGCCGCGCCTTACGCGATGCCGGTCGACTTTCCGGCAATCGTCGACCGCTACGGCCCGGCGGTCGTGACCATCATGACCGCCGCACCCGACCAGCAGGCGAGCGGTCCGTCTTTCGCGATCCTCGATCCCGACGATCCGCTCGCCGCGTTCTTCCGGCATGACACGCCGCCGCCCGCACAGGGCCCGCAGGCGCAGGCGCAAGCGCAAGCGCCGGCCCCCGACACGGCGCCACGTGCGGTATCGGGCAGCGGCTCGGGTTTCATCGTCAGCGCCGATGGCCTGGTTCTGACTTCGGCCCACGTCGTGGACGACGCGACCGACGTGACGGTGCGGCTCACCGACCGCCGCGAATTCAAGGCGACCGTGCTGGCCGTCGATCCGCAAAGCGATGTCGCCGTGCTGCGCGTCGACGCGACGAAGCTGCCGTTCGTGCGCGTCGGCGATTCGTCGAAAGTGCGCGCGGGCGAACCGGTGATGACGATCGGTGCGCCGGACGGATCGGGCAACACGGTCACGGCCGGCATCGTCAGCGCGACATCGCACCGGCTGCCGGACGGCAGCGCGTTTCCGTTCTTCGAAACCGACATCGCGCCGAATCCCGACAACTCGGGCGGCCCCGTGTTCAATCGGGCGGGCGACGTGATCGGTATCGCCGTGCAGGTTTATACGGGCACCGACCGCTACGCGAGCACGACGTTCGCGATCCCGATCGCGTTTGCGGCAAAGGTGCGTGCGCAACTGCAGAAGCAGATGCAGGCTCAGGCGCAACCGTCCCAGGCGCCGGACGCGTCGTCCGGCAATGCGCTCGGCGTCGACGTGCAGGATGTCGGCATCGGGCTTGCCGCGGCGTTCGGGCTGCCGCGTCCGGCGGGCGCGCTCGTCAACGGCGTCGCGCCCGGCTCGCCGGCTGCCGCGGCCGGCGTGCGGCCCGGCGACGTGATCGTGAAGCTGGGTGACAAGACGATCGGCCGCTCGGCCGAGCTGAACGACCTGGCCGCCGCGCTGCCGCCCGGCCAGAAAGCGCCGCTGCGGCTGATCCGCAACCGCGCGCCGGTGATGCTGACGATCACGGGCGCCGACGAGGCCGCCGGCAACGCGGGCGCGGCCGTCGGCATGGCCGCGCCGAAGGGGGCTGCACGAACGGGGCCGGGAGCCGGGGCGGGAGACGGCGGCGACCGTCTCGGGCTGACGATGCACGCGCTGAACGACGACGAGCGCCGTTCGACGGGACTCGCGGTCGGGATGATGGTGGACGCGGTGCACGGCCCGGCGGCCAGGGCCGGCATCCAGCCGGGCGATGTCGTGCTGGAGCTCAACGACACGCTGCTGGAGACGCCGGACGACATCCAGTCGCTCGAAGCGAGCGGCGGCAGCGTGATCGCGGTGCTGATCCAGCGCAACAACGCGCGGAGGTTCGTGTCGGTGCACGCGCGTTAGGGCGTTGACGCGGACGGTGTCGTCCCCCTACCATCGTCCGATATCGCACGCAGTCAGCCAGGCAACCAGGAGCCATCCGGCATGAAAGCAGCCATCTTCATCGTAGTCGTCCACAGGCGCAGGGTCCGGTAGCGGCACCGCGCCGGCACCCATGCGCCCCCGACTCGTTCGGGGGCTTTTTTTTCGTTGCGCACGGCCGTGCGGCACGTGCGTGGAGGGCATTCGCTTGCAATCGAACCTGCCGATCGCTTCCGACCGGGCGTCGCCGAGATACGCGACGCTGATCCTGCTGTGCGCGTGCTCGGTGCTGCCGCTGAGCCTGTTCCTGCCGTCGCTGCCGGCCATCGCGCGCGACCTGCGCGCCGACTATGCGCTCGTCGCGCTGTCGCTCGGCGGTTACGCGGCCGTGGCCGCGTCGCTCGAGTTCGTGATGGGGCCGCTGTCGGACCGGTTCGGGCGGCGGCCGGTCGTGCTGGCGAGCGTCGGCGTGTTCGCGCTCGGCTCGCTCGGCTGCGCGATGGCGACCGATATTCGTGCATTCCTCGCCTGTCGGCTGATGCAGGCGGCGATCACGTCGGTCTATCCGGTGTCGATGGCGACGATCCGGGATACCGGCGGCGGTGCCCGCGTGGTGAGCCGGATCGGCTATGCGGCGATGGCGGCCGCGTTCGCGCCGATGCTCGGCCCGACGCTCGGCGGCGCGATCGACCAGACGATGGGCTGGCGCGCGAGTTTCTGGCTGCTCGGCGCGGCCGGCGTCGCGCTGTTCGTCTGGTGTGCGTTCGATCTCGTCGAAACCCATGCGAACCGGTCGTCGAGCCTCGCGCAGCAGCTTCGCGCGTATCCGGCGCTGCTCCGTGCGCGCCGTTTCTGGGCCTATGCGCTCTGCATGGCGTTCTCGACCGGCTCGTTCTACGCGTTCCTGGCCGGTGCGCCGCTCGCCGCGCAAACGGTGTTCGGCATCGCGCCCGCGGAGATCGGCGTCTACATGGGCGCCATCACGGCCGGTTTCGTGTGCGGCAGCTTCCTGGCCGCGCGTTACGCGCGCGGCTACGCGCTGGCCACGACGATCCTGTGCGGGCGCGTCGTCGCATGCGCGGGGCCGCTGATCGGCCTCGCGCTGATGTTCGGCGGCGCGACGCAGGCGATTGCATGGTTCGGGCCGTGCGTGCTGGTCGGCATCGGCAACGGGCTGACCAATCCCGGGGCGCATGCCGGCGCGGTGTCGGTGCGCCCGGAACTGGCAGGCAGCGCGTCGGGGCTGGCGGGCGCGATGACGATCGCCGGCGGCGCCGCGCTTTCGTCGCTGACGGGGGCGGTGTTGACGGCCGGCAACGCGGGCTATGCGCCGCTCGTGATGATGCTGTTGTCGGCCGCGATCGCGCTGGCGGCGGCCGTCTGTGTGCGGGTGTTCGATGCCAGGGAGGCCGGGCGCTGAACGACGGCGCGCGGAACCGGGGGCCGGTGAGGGCACGCTACCGCGCCGCCGGCGATTGGCGGAGAATCGATCAAATATCGGGAGACGACGCGCCCGCCGCACGCTGAGCACGCGCCGACGCGAGAAGGGCGACTGGACGAGGATGTGATGAGCGACTTTTCTGATTTCCAGCGAGACATTGCCGATGCCGCGAGAGCGACATTCCGGGCGCTGCGGGCGCAGCACCCGGACGAGCATTTCTATGCGTTCGCGCTGTATACCGACAGCGGCGCGATGACGGTGGTGCCGGCGGCCAATTCGGTCGAGGGGCTGCGCCGGATCCGCGCGCAGCAGGCGATGCCGGACGACGACCCGTGGTATGTGTGGGGCTTTTCCGAATGGGCGTACGCGGCGGCGGAAGCGTCGCCGTTCAATGCGATCTGCGGCAAGCTCGCCGATGACGTGCTGAGCCCGCGGTTCGTCCGGTCGAGATTCCCGGAATTTGCGCGGCAACTGCATGCCGAGATGATCGGAGCGTTGCGCCTGCTCGACCGCGAGGGCCTGTTCGGCACGGGCGACGAAAGGGCGGCGATCACGCTGTTCGTGTCGATCAGCGACGACGACGCTGCCGAAGCGCTGGAAAACGAATCGGCGAAGGTGCTGAATCCGCCGGCCGTCGCCGACGCCTTCCTGCGCCGCTACGACTGACCGGCATCGGGATATCGCACGGCGGCCCCGGGCAGGCGGCCGCCATGCGTGCCGCGTGACGGACTACGGCTTACGGCTTCGCGCCCACGACGAATTCGAACGTCGCGACGCCGTCGACGCCGCCCGTGACGCGGTCACCGGGCTGCAGCGCGCCAACGCCGGCCGGCGTGCCGGTGAAGATCAGGTCGCCGGCCTTCAGTTCGACCGAGCGCGACACATAGGCGATGACGTCGGGCACGGCCCAGATCATGTCGGCCAGGTCGCCTTGCTGGCGTGTGTCGCCGTTCACCGCGAGCCAGATGCGGCCCGTCGTCGGGTGGCCGGTGGCCGATGCCGCGCGCAGCGCGGTCACGGGGCCCGATGCGTCGAAGCCCTTGGCCCAGTCCCACGGGCGGCTCAGCTTCTTCGCTTCGGCCTGCAGGTCGCGGCGCGTGAGGTCGACGCCGACGCCATAGCCCCACACGTGCGACAGCGCGTCGGCCGGGTCGATCGACCGGCCGTCCTTGCCGATCGCGACGACCAGCTCGATTTCATGATGGAGGTCGTTCGTCAGCGGCGGATAGGCGACGGTGCCGCTGGCCGGGACGATCGCGTCGGCCGGCTTCGTGAAGAAGAACGGCGGTTCGCGGTCGGGATCGGCGCCCATTTCGCGCGCGTGGTCGGCGTAGTTGCGGCCGACGCAGAAGACGCGGCGCACCGGAAAGCGCGCGGACGACTGGTCGACTTTGACGGAAGGACGCTCGGCAGCGTCGATGACATAAGCGGACATCGGATGGCCTCGTTCGGTGGGAAGACGGATGCCGCGCCCGTGCGGCGCACGGGCCGGCATGCATGCAACGATACCCGACGCCCGCGCGGCCGGATGCGACGCAACTGCGTTTTACCGGGACAAAACTACGCGTCGGTGGCCGCCGGTGTGTCGTCGCCGCCCGGCCGCGCGGCATTCGCGTCGCGGTACGCCTTCGGCGACACGCCGACCCGCGCGCGGAAGCGCCGCGCGAAATACCCTTCGTCGCGGAAACCGACCGAGCGTGCGATGTCCGCGATGCGCCGGCTCGTGTGGGCCAGCAGCGACTGCGCGAGCGCGATCCGGCGCTCGGTCACGAGATCGGTGAAGGTGCTGCCGGTTTCCTTGCGGACCAGGTGCGCGAGGTAGTTGGGCGACAGGAACGCCGCCTCGGCGGTTGCGGCGAGCGTCAGGTCCTCGCGGGTCAGGTTGGCGCGCACGTGCCGCATCACGCGCGCGAGCGCGTCGCGCCGGCCCGCGCGCTGGGCGCCGCGCTGCGCGAGCTTGTCGAGCGCACCCGCGTACTGCGTGCAGACGAGGCCGATCAACTGCAGCAGGTAGCCGCGCAGCAACGTGGTCGAGCCGAATGTGCGCACGCGATCGGTGTCGAGCATGCACAGCGCGAGGCGGCGCGCTTCGTCGTACGTATCGCCGGTCAGGATGAAGTCGAGGTGTTCCTGGAAGCGGAACGGCGTCAGCTCGGGAAAGCGGTGCGCGGGCACGTCCTCGAGATCGAGCGGGTCGACGTCGAGATCGGCGCGCAGGAACGCCTGGCTGAAGTTGATCACGATGAAGTGCGCGCCTTCCGGATGCGGGATCAGGTGCTCGCGGTGCGGCAGCACGAACGCGAGCGCGCCGCGCGGAAACGGCCGCGTGACGCCGCCGATCCGCTGCTCGGTGTCGCCGCCGAGATTGAACTGGATCTGGAAATACGCGTGCCGGTGCGGCTCGGTGATCGCCTGGCGCGACGCCTGGTCGCGGATGTAGAAGTCGAGCCGGTCGCTGCGTTCGGGCATCCCGTACAGGCGCGGCGGGGCGGTGGAGGGCATGAAGGATTCTGCTGGTCGTGACGCGGTTGAGCCGCGATGGTACAGCGAAACCGGCCTGTGCCGGGCAGCAGGGAGAATCCGGAGCCGCTGCCGCGGCGGGATCGTGCCCCTGGCCGGGAATGGCCCTGACATCGAATGGCAGGGCCACGCGCCGAACTGCGGCGTCGCCAGGTGCGACGCCGGCCGGCGGAGCTCGAAGCGGCGATTGAGCCGGTTACTGAGCCGTATAGCCGCCGTCGACCATCAACGACGATCCATTGACGAACGACGCGTCGTCGCTGGCGAGAAACAGCACGGCGCTCGCCACTTCCGCCGCTTTCCCGAGGCGCCCCATCGGATGCAGCGCGATCAGCGCCTGTTTTTGCGCGACCGGCGCGTCTTTCAGCAGCGGCGTGTCGATATACCCGGGACACACGGCATTCACGCGAATGTTGTGCTGACCATAGTCGATCGCGAGCGTCTGCGTCAGGAGCTTCACGCCGCCTTTCGCGGCGGCATAGGCCGTCACGCCCGATTTCCCGACGTGACTGTGGATCGAGCCGCAATTGACGACGACACCGCTGCCTTGCTTGCGCATTTGCTGAATCGCATATTTATCGCAAAGATAAACACCGGTCAGATTGATATCGATCGTCTTTTGCCACGAGGATTCGTCGAGATGTTCGATGCAATCGTCGGCTGCGATGCCGGCATTGGCGAACATGATGTCGACGCGCCCGTAAATTCGTACGGTTTCAGATATCAGTTTCTGAACCGCTTCGCTATCCGTTACATCCGTATGAATATACGTAGCGTGTCCGCCATTTTCGACGATCTCGCCGGCGAGCCGCGCACCCTGGTCCGTCAGGTCGGCAATCACGACACTGGCGCCTTCGCGGGCAAACGCGCGAACCGTGGCTTCACCAATACCGCTTGCACCACCGGTGACGATCGCAACCTTGTTATCGAAACGCATCATTGCACTCCTTGAGCTCATGCTCGTTATTCACTGGGAAGGCAATGAGGCTAGCACAATGAATGCGGGCGAATAGTGAGGCGAGATTATCTCGATTTAAATTGCGTGTTTATTTCGAGAGAGTCGCGATTTGATGGATTTTATGTTGAGCGGTGATGGCGAAAATAGGGGAAATCGTAAAAACCGATTTCCCCGGACGCGATGCCGGCCGGGATGACATCGCGATGTACCGCGATGCGACGCAGACCCGGGGCCGTGCCGCGCGCAAACGGCCCCATGACACTGCCGTCGCCGCTGCGGTTACTCGCCGGGGTGAAAGCCGAGGTAGCGGGTGCGCGGATCGGTATCGCGTGCCGCAAGCCGGCTGGAGGCGCCGACGGATGCGAGCGCTTCGGCCGTCGCGGTACGGTTTGTCAGTAGCGTCCAGGTTGCCGGTGCGACGGTGTCGTTGGCGACCGCTGCCGCGTGTAGATCGGTCAACGCGGCGAGCAACTCGCCGGCCGGCGGCGCATGGATCACGAACCCTTCGTTGGCCACGGCCGCCGTATCGATCCCCAGCACCGTACACAGCCGCGCCCGCAGCGGCGTCTCGGCTTCGCTCGCCGCACGCGAGCGCGCGATGTTCTCCCGCGTGGCCGCGTCGACGATCGTGCCGCCGCGGACGAACGGCGCCTGCTGCCACGCGTCGGGCGTGCATTGCTTGCCGGCCGGCACCAGCGGCACGAACGGATTCACTTCGGCCGGATAGATCCGGCACACGAGCGGGCGCTCGTCGTAGATCGCGCAGCGCAGGTCGTCGAGCAGGTTCGGGCACGGCCCGGCATGGGTCGCGGTGAGCATGACCGTGACGCGGACGGGCAGCGAGCCGCTGAGCGCGGCGGTCGAGCGCACGCGCTTGTAGGTGGCGAACGCATTGTCGGGCTCGGGTTCGATGAGCCATGGCATCGCGTCGCACAGCAGCTCCACGTGGCCGCCGCGCTGCAGCCACGCGGTGGCCTCGTCGATCGTCAGCGGAATGCGCAGGTCGTGGCAGCATCCGCCGCAGCCGTTGCAGGCAAAGTCGAGGTCGGTGGGGGTGTCGTTCATTCTGGATTCGCTACGGATAACGGGGAGGTCGCGAAGCGTCGCGACAGGGGGGCGGTTGTGTTTACATCGATCAGCGGCGCGACCCGGCGCCGCAACTCGGGCACGACCTCGGCGTCGAACCACGGGTGGTGCTTGAACCACGCCTGGTTGCGCGGCGACGGATGCGGCAACGGCAACACGTCGGGGCCGTAGTCGCGCCACGCGTGTACGGTGTCGGTCAGCGTGGCCTTGCGCGTATCGCGCAGGAAATGTCGCTGCGCGTACTGGCCGACCAGCAGCGTGAGCCGGATCGACGGCAGCTCGGCGAGCAACCGGTCGATCCACAGTGGCGCGCATTCGGGGCGCGGCGGGTTGTCGCCGCTTGCGCCGCGGCCCGGGTAACAGAAACCCATCGGCACGATCGCGAAGCGCCTCTCGTCGTAGAACGTGTCGGCGTCGACGTCGAGCCAGCCGCGCAGCCGCCGGCCGCTCGCATCGTCCCACGGGATGCCGCTCGCATGGACGCGCGCCCCCGGCGCCTGCCCGACGATCAGGATGCGCGCGTCGCGATGGGCACGCACGACGGGGCGCGGGCCGAGCGGCAGGCCGGCTTCGCAGGCACGGCACGCGCGGATTTCGGTGAGCAGCACGTCGAGCGGCGCGCGCGTGGGTTTCGGCATCGAATCTGAGCGGGGACGGAGTGGTCATGCGGCGTCACCCGGGGGCGCATGCCGGGCGCCGGCAGGCGGCCCGGACAGGCGTGGCGCGGGAGCGCGCGCCGCCTGCATCACGCGGCGCGCATCACGCCTGCGGCAGGCCCGGTGCGCCGCTTTCGGCGACGGCAGCATCATACAACGCGGTTTGCGCGATCGCGCGGGCGATTTCCGCGTCGTCGTGCGAACCGTCGAGCATGCCCCAGCGCCGGTATTGGGACAGGAACCACTCGCCTTCGCGCGGATCGGGGCGGTTCACCGCGCCGCCGTCGTGAAAGCGGATCGGCAGCGGCGGCACGGCGAACGGCCCTGATCCGTAGTCGCCGAGCAGCCGCGGCGCGATCAGCCGGGCCGGTACGCCGAGCGCATCGGGCGACGCGAGCCAGTCGGCCGCCTCGCGACGGTGCGCGGCGCTGTCGAGCCATGCGCAGGCATCGACGAGCGTGCGGATCAGCGCGCGGGCAGCGGCCGGGTACAGCGCGACGAAATCGCGCCGGGTCGCGAGCACCTTCTCCGGGTGATCGGGCCAGATCTCGCTCGTGACGGCAACGGTCCGTCCCGCGCCGCAGGCCTCGGCCACCGCATGCCACGGCTCGCCGGCGCAGAAGCCGTCGAGTTCGCCGCTGGCGAGCGCGGCCACCATCTCGGGCGGCGGGATCACGACGCTGCGCACGTCGCGCAGCGGATCGACGCCGTGCGACGCGAGCCAGTGGTTCAGCCACATCGCGTGCGTGCCGGTCGGGAACGTCTGGGCGAGGAGCGGCTTGCGGCCGAGCGTCGCAAACGCGTCGCGCACGCTGCCGCTGTTGCGATACGCGTCGGCGAGGCCGCGCGACAGCGAGATCGCCTGGCCATTGCGGTTCAGCACCATCAGCGCGGCCATGTCGGCCTGCGGGCCGCCGATCCCGAGCTGCAGCCCGCAGACGAGCCCGTACAGCGCATGGGCGGCGTCGAGCTCGCCGCTCAGCAGCTTGTCGCGGACGGCGGCCCACGACGGCTGGCGGCTGAGTTCGAGCGTGAGGCCGTGTCGCGCGCCGAGGTTCAGGCGGTGCGCGACGATCAGCGGGGCCGCGTCGCTCAGCGCGACGAACCCGAGGCGAAGATGCGCGCGTTCCGGCGCGACGGGGGAGGAGGTATCCATGGCGGTCATGACTGGGGTGACGCGTCGAGCAGTTGCCGCGCGACGTCGACGATGCGCAGGCCCTGATCCATCGCACGCTTGCGCAGCGCCGCGTACGCGTCGTGTTCGGACAGCCTGCGCTGGTCCATTAGCAGGCGCTTCGCGCGGTCGATCAGTTTGCGCTCCGCGAGTTCGCGCTCGACGTCGGCGAGCCGCCGGCGCAGCGCGTCGTCATGCGAGAAACGGGCGAGCGCGACTTCGAGAATCGGTGCGAGGCGCTCGGCCGACAGCCCTTCGACGAGATACGCGCTGACGCCTGCGCCGACCGCCGCGCGGATCAGCGACTGGTTGGCGTCGTGGCTGAACATCAGCACGGGGCGCGGCGCGGTGGCATGCATCACGGCAAGCTGCTCGAGCGTGTCGCGCGACGGCGAATCGGTATCGATGATCACGACGTCGGGACGCTGCTCCTCGACGGCGGCCGGCAGGCGCGCGGGCGTCGCGACGTCGTTCAGCATCTCGTAGCCGAGGTGCGCAAGCGCATCGCCGAGTTCGCCGATCGGCTTGTCGGTATCGGTGACGAGCAGCACGCGCAGGCGGGCGGAAGAAGCAGACGCACTCATGACGCGACCGGCGGCGGCGAAATCGTGGCGCGATGCGCGGTGCGGGGGCAACGGCCCCGCGCAGACATCGTGTCGGCGCCGCGCATGGCAGCCCGGCGGCCGGCGCCGCTGTCTTCGTGATAGGTGGGCGGCCGGTGCCGCGTGGTGTCGCGCATGCTACGCGGCCCGGGACAAGGCCGCCTCGATCGCGGCGCCCGCGTCCGTCACGTGCTGCACGGCCGCTTCGCCGATCGCGCCGCCGACGAGGATCACCGCCGGGCTGCCGAGCCGTGCTTCGTCGATGCCGCGCGCGAGACCGCCGAGCGTGCCGGTCCAGCGGCGTTCGTCGCGCGTGCCGGCCCATTGCACGGCCGCGGCCGGTGTCGATGGCGGCAGCACGGCGAGCAGGCCGGCGGCAATGCTGTCGACGCGGCTCATTCCCATGTAGATCGCAAGTGTGGTGCCGGTCGCCGCGAGCTGCGCCCAGTCGGGTTCGCCGTGGTCCTGACGGTGCGCGGTGACGAACGTGACGCCGTGGCAATGCCCGCGGTGCGTGAGCGAGATACCGAGGCTCGCGGCGGCCGCGAATCCCGACGAGATGCCGTTGACGATCTCGACCGGAATCGCGGCGGCGCGCAGGGTCGCGAGTTCTTCGCCGGCGCGCCCGAACAGCAGGGCATCGCCGCCTTTCACGCGCACCACGTGCGCGCCGCGCAGCGCGTAGCGGCGCATCAGCTTCTCGATGAACGCCTGCGGCGTGGAGCGGCAGCCGCCGCGTTTGCCGACGCGGATCACGCGTGCCTGCGGCGCGAGTTCGACGATGCCGGGCGCGACGAGATCGTCGAGCAGCAGCACGTCGGCAGCCGCCAGTGCCTTCACGGCCTTCAGCGTGAGGAGATCGGGATCGCCGGGCCCGGCGCCCAGCAGCGTGACTTTGCCTGTCGTCATGTCGTGTTCCTGTGCCGCCTGCATCCGGCGGTCGAGAGGGTGTCGTTGCGGGCGGCGGCGGGCGGTCGAAACGCACCGGTATCCAGCCGTGCCGCGCACGGGAGGACACCGTTGTCCTGATCGGCCCGCCTGAACGACGGACATGGTTTGCTGGGACTGCCCACCGGCGCCGTTGCCGGTGTCATGCACCGGATTCAGCAATATCCGGGCCAACCGGCATGACACGTCACGCTGGCGCGGCGGGAACCGCGCGCACCGCGCCGCGCGATGGCGCCATTCATGCAGGCGGCTGCCGCGCGCGGGCAGCCGCAACACCGCATCGGCGTGCATCGCGCCCCGTCAGCGCGCACCGCGATATCGCACGGCGACAGTGCTGCAGCGCACCACATCTGTGCCTCGCTGCATCACGGCGCATCGTGTGCCGCGTGGCGTCGTGCGTCGCATGACACCCGGCACGCCTTGCGCGGCGGGGCTGCGGGCCCGATTCGCGACGACATGGCACGGCGTTTGCGTCAGCGGGCTCGGGCGAATCAATGGCGGTTCGTCCGGCAGTATCGATTACCGACGCGCCCGGCAACGGGCTTCATGGGCAACGGCGTCCTACGCATCGGGTCTCGACGAGACCGGGTGCGCAGGACGCCGTTTTTCGTTTGGCGGATGACATGACCGACAAAGCTACCCGTATCGATCTCTTCAGCCTCCGCACCGCGCCGATGCGCGCGTTTCATCTGACGTGGATGGCGTTCTTCGTGTGCTTCTTCGCGTGGTTCGCCTGCGCGCCGCTGATGCCGTTGATCGCACGCGAATTCCACCTGACGGCGGCACAGGTCGCCAACATCAACATCGCCGCGGTGGCCGCGACGATCGCCGTGCGGCTGCTGGTCGGCCCGCTGTGCGACCGCTTCGGCCCGCGTCGCGTGTACGTCGGGCTGCTGCTGCTCGGCGCGATCCCCGTGTTCGCGGTGTCGTTCACGCACGACTACCTGTCGTTCCTGATCTGCCGGCTCGGCATCGGCGCGATCGGCGCGGGCTTCGTGATCACGCAGTACCACACGTCGGTGATGTTCGCGCCGAACGTGGTCGGCACCGCGAACGCGACGACGGCCGGCTGGGGCAACGCCGGCGCCGGCGCGACGCAGGCGCTGATGCCGCTGCTCGTCGCCGCCGGCCTGATGCTCGGCTTCGGCGAGGATGCGTCGTGGCGTATCGCGCTGGTCGTGCCGGGCGTTGCGATGCTCGTGATGGCCTGGGCTTACTGGCGCTTCACACAGGATTGCCCGCAAGGCGACATTATCGCGCTGCGCAACGCAGGCGTGACGGTCGACAGCGGCAAGAAGGGCGGCTGGGCGAGCTTCCTCGCGGCCTGCGGCAATTATCGCGTGTGGATGCTGTTCGTCACGTATGGCGCGTGCTTCGGCGTCGAGGTGTTCATCCACAACATCGCCGCGCTGTACTACGTCGATCACTTCAGCCTGTCGCTGAAGGATGCAGGGTTCGCGGTCGGCCTGTTCGGGCTGCTCGCCTTGTTTGCCCGTGCGCTCGGCGGCTGGCTGTCCGACAAGATCGCCGCGCGCCGCAGCCTCGACGTGCGCGCGACGCTGCTGTGCGCGCTGATCGTCGGCGAAGGGCTCGGGCTGACCTGGTTCTCGCATGCGCAAAGCGTCGGCATCGCACTCGTCGCGATGCTCGGCTTCGGCCTCTTCACGCACATGGCGTGCGGCGCGACCTACGCGCTGGTGCCGTTCATCGACCGCAAGGCGCTCGGCGGCGTGGCGGGGATCGTCGGCGCGGGCGGCAACGTCGGCGCGGTGGCGGCGAGCTTCCTGCTGAAGGGCGTCGGCGACGTACAGCACACGCTGGGCCTGCTCGGCCTCGCCGTCACCGCGACCGCGCTGTGCGCGATGGCCGTGCGCTTCAGCGAGGAACACAAGGCGCGCGAAGCCGAGCTGCGCGACCGCGCGCTGGCTGCCGGCAGCGCCGCGAACTGATCGACCGAAGGAAACGTCACCATGAAACTCATCGTCATCGGCCACGGCATGGTCGGCCACAAGCTCCTCGAATGCATCGCGGCGGAAGCGGGCGCCACGGGCGCGCTGCAGGTCACCGTGCTCGGCGAGGAACCGCGTCCGGCATACGACCGCGTGCACCTGTCCGAATTCTTCGCGGGCAAGTCGGCGGACGACCTGTCGCTCGTCGAACCCGGCTTCTTCGAGCGTCATCCGGCGTTCGACCTGCGCCTGAACGCGCAAGTCGCGTCGATCGACCGCGCCGCGCATACGGTCACGCTCGCGTCCGGCGAAACGCTCGCGTACGACAAGCTGGTGCTCGCGACGGGTTCGCGCCCGTTCGTGCCGCCGATGCCGGGGCGCGATCGCGACGGCTGCTTCGTGTACCGGACGATCGAGGATCTCGAAGCGATGCAGGCGTGCGGCGCGCACGCGAAGCGCGGCGTGGTGATCGGCGGCGGGCTGCTCGGCCTCGAATGCGCGAAAGCGCTGCGCGACATGGGGCTCGACACGCACGTCGTCGAATTCGCGCCGCGGCTGATGGCCGTGCAGGTCGACGACGGCGGCGGCCGGATGCTGCGCGCGAAGATCGAGGCGCTCGGCGTGACCGTGCATACGGGCAAGAACACGCTCGAGATCGTCGATGGCGAAGCAGGCACGCACCGGATGGCGTTTGCCGATGGTTCGCACCTCGACGCCGACATGATCGTGTTCTCGGCCGGCATCCGCGCACGCGACGAACTGGCCCGCGCATGCGGGCTCGACATCGGCCCGCGCGGCGGCGTCGCGATCGACGACGCGTGCCGCACGAGCGACGCCGACATCTATGCGATCGGCGAATGCGCGGCCTGGAACGGCATGGTGTACGGCCTCGTCGCGCCCGGCTACGACATGGCGCGCGTGGTCGCGAAGCAGCTCGGCGGCGATGCGAACGGTGCAGCGGCGGCCGTATTCGCGGGCGCCGACATGAGCACGAAGCTGAAGCTGATGGGCGTGGACGTCGCGAGCATCGGCGACGCGCACGGCACGACCGCCGGCAGCCGCACCTATCAGTACGCGGACGAGCGCCGCCAGGTTTACAAGAAGCTCGTGGTGTCCGGCTGCGGCAAGTTCCTGCACGGCGCGGTGATGGTCGGCGACGCGGCCGAATACGGCACGCTGCTGCAGATGATGCTGAACCGCATCGAGCTGCCCGAGTCGCCGGAATTCCTGATCCTGCCGTCGTCGGATGGCGCTGCGAAGCCGGCGATCGGTGTCGACGCGCTGCCTGCGGCCGCCCAGATCTGCTCGTGCAACAACGTGTCGAAGTCGCAAATCTGCACGGCGGTCGCGGACGGCGCAACGAGCCTCGGCGCGCTGAAGTCGTGCACGGGCGCCGGCACGTCGTGCGGCGGCTGCGTGCCGCTCGTCACGCAGATCATGAAGGCCGAGATGAAGAAGCAGGGCCTCGCGGTGAACAACCATATCTGCGAGCACTTCCCGCATTCGCGCCAGGAACTGTTCCACCTGATCCGCGTCGAGCGCATCACGACCTTCGACGAACTGCTCGCGAAGCACGGCCACGGCCTCGGCTGCGACGTGTGCAAGCCGGCGGTGGCGGGCATTCTCGCGTCGTGTTTCAACGAATTCGTGCTGAAGAAGGCGCACGCCGGGCTGCAGGATTCGAACGACTACTACCTCGCGAACATCCAGCGCGACGGCGCGTACTCGGTCGTGCCGCGCATGCCGGGCGGCGAAGTCACGCCGGAAGGGCTGATCGCGGTGGGCCAGGTCGCACGGAAGTACGGGCTCTACACGAAGATCACCGGCGGCCAGCGTGTCGACCTGTTCGGCGCACGCGTCGAGCAGCTGCCGTCGATCTGGGAGGAGCTGATCGCGGCCGGGTTCGAATCGGGCCATGCATACGGCAAGGCGCTGCGCACCGTGAAGTCGTGCGTCGGGTCGACGTGGTGCCGCTACGGCGTCGGCGATTCGGTCGGCCTCGCGATCGACCTGGAGAACCGCTACAAGGGGCTGCGCGCGCCGCACAAGATCAAGTTCGGCGTGTCCGGCTGCACGCGCGAGTGCGCGGAGGCGCAGGGCAAGGACGTCGGCGTCATCGCGACCGAGAAGGGCTGGAACCTGTACGTGTGCGGCAACGGCGGGATGAAGCCGCGCCACGCGGAACTGCTCGCGTCCGACCTCGACCGCGCCACGCTGATCCGCTATATCGACCGTTTCCTGATGTTCTACGTGCGCACCGCCGACCGCTTGCAACGCACCAGCGTGTGGCGCGACAACCTCGAAGGCGGCCTCGACTACCTGGTCGACGTGGTCGTGCACGACAAGCTCGGGATCGGCGCCGAACTCGAAGCCGACATGCAGCACGTGGTCGACACCTACGAATGCGAATGGAAGAAGGCCGTCACCGACCCCGACACGCGCAGGCGCTTCCGCCACTTCGTGAACAGCGACGCGCCGGACGAGAACATCGCGTTCGTCGAGACGCGCGGCCAGATTCGCCCCGCGACGCCCGACGAGCGCGTGCGCGGCAAGGCCGTGACGATTCCCGTCGTCGCCGCGAGCGCGACGCAGGCCGTGACCGAATCCGCAACCGTTTGATCCCGACCGACACCCGCGTCTTTTCCAAGGAGTCCATCATGAACGATCGTCTTCCGCTGTCCTGGACCCGCGTGTGCCCGCTCGACGAGATCGTGCCGAACACCGGCGTGTGTGCACGCGTCAACGGCGAGCAGGTCGCGGTGTTTCGCGTCGCGCATGCCGAAGCAGGCGGCGTGTTCGCGATCGACAACGTCGATCCCGTGTCGCGGGCGGCCGTGATGTCGCGCGGGCTGATCGGCAGCCTCGGCGAGCGCGTCGTCGTCGCGTCGCCGCTGTACAAGCAGCATTTCGACCTGCGCACCGGCGAATGCCTCGAGGCGCCCGAGCAGTCGGTGCGCGCGTATCCGTCGCGGGTCGAGGACGGCTTCGTGTGGGTCGCGGCCTGACTGCCCCGGAGCACGCATGAGCGCCACTTCCGTCAAGAGCGTGTGCCCGTACTGCGGTGTCGGCTGCGGGATGGTGCTGCACGTCGAGGCAGGCGAAGTCGTCAAGGTGTCCGGCGACGCCGACCATCCGGCCAACTTCGGGCGGCTGTGCACGAAGGGTTCTTCGGCGCACGTCGCGCTGCGCCGTTCGGGGCGGCTCGACCGCGCGTTCGTGCGCCGGGCGCGCGAGGACGACCTGGTGCCGCTGCCGGCGCGCGACGCGATCGCCGAAACCGCGCGCCGCCTGCGCGCGGTGCTCGATGCGCACGGGCCCGACGCGCTGTCGTTCTACGTGTCGGGGCAGATGTCGATCGAGGCGCAATACCTCGTCAACAAGCTCGCGAAGGGCTTCGTCGGCACCCACAACATCGAGTCGAACTCGCGCCTCTGCATGGCGAGCGCGAGCACCGGCTACAAGCAGTCGCTCGGCGCGGACGGCCCGCCCGGGTCGTACCAGGACTTCGATCGCGCGAACCTGTTCTTCGTGATCGGCGCGAACATGGCCGATTGCCACCCGATCCTGTTCCTGCGGATGATGGATCGCGTGAAGGCCGGCGCGAAGCTGATCGTCGTCGATCCGCGCTGCACCGGCACGGCCGACAAGGCCGACCTGTTCCTGCAGATCCGGCCGGGCACCGATCTCGCGCTGACCAACGGGCTGCTGCACCTGCTGCATGCGAACGGCCGCACCGATGCCGCGTTCATCGATGCGTACACCGAAGGGTGGGACGCGATGCCCGCGTTC
Organism: Burkholderia sp. BCC0405; assembly: GCF_902833075.1. Lineage (NCBI taxonomy): Bacteria > Pseudomonadati > Pseudomonadota > Betaproteobacteria > Burkholderiales > Burkholderiaceae > Burkholderia > Burkholderia sp. BCC0405. The sequence continues at coordinate 124,708 of NZ_CADFEO010000011.1, read as the reverse complement.
CTCGCCGACTACACGCCCGAGCGCGTCGCGGCGATCACGGGGCTCGCGCAAGCCGACCTGCGCACGGCCGCGCAATGGATCGGCGACGCGCAGGCGTGGATGAGCTGCTGGACGATGGGGCTCAACCAGAGCACGCACGGCGTGTGGAATACCAATGCGATCTGCAACCTGCATCTTGCCACCGGCCGCATCTGCCGCCCCGGCAGCGGGCCGTTCTCGCTGACGGGCCAGCCGAACGCGATGGGCGGCCGCGAGATGGGCTACATGGGGCCGGGGCTGCCGGGGCAGCGTTCGGTGTCGTCCGACGAAGACCGGCGCTTCGTCGAGCACCTGTGGCGTGTGCCAGCCGGCACGCTGCGCAAGGAGACGGGGCAAGGCACGGTCGACCTGTTTTCGCGGATGGCGGCCGGCGACGTCAAGGCATGCTGGATCATCTGCACGAACCCGGTCGCCACGGTGCCGAACCGGCGAAACGTGATCGCCGGGTTGCAGGCCGCCGAGCTCGTGATCGCGCAGGATGCATTCCTCGACACCGAGACCAACCGCTATGCGGACATCCTGCTGCCCGGCGCGCTGTGGGCCGAAGGCGACGGCGTGATGGTCAACTCCGAGCGCAACATGACGCTGATGCGCGCCGCGATCGCGCCGCCGGGCGACGCGCTGCCCGACTGGCGCATCGTCGCGGAAGTCGCGCGCGCGATGGGCTTCGGCGATGCGTTCGACTATGCGTCGGCGGCCGACGTGTTCGACGAGATCGTCCGCTTCTCGAATCCGGCGACCGGCTACGACCTGCGCGGCGCGAGCCATGCGGCGCTGCGCGACGGGCCCGTGCAGTGGCCGGTTGCGCCGGGCACCGCGCGCGAGCGGCACCCGATCCGCTACCTGAACGACGGCGTGAGCCAGACGCTGCGCCCTTCAGCCGACGGCAACGATGCGCCGCGCGTCGCATTCCCGACACCGTCGGGCAAGGCGCGCTTCTTCGCCCGGCCGCACGTCGATCCGGCCGAGCTGCCCGACGACACGTTCCCGATCGTGCTGAACACCGGGCGGCTGCAGCATCAATGGCACACGATGACCAAGACGGGCAAGGTCGCGATGCTGAACAAGCTCAACCCGCGCCCGTTCGTCGAACTGCACCCGGACGATGCGAGCGCGCTCGGCATCGCCGCGAAGGACAGCGTCGAGATCCGCTCGGCGCGTGGCCGCGCGGTGCTGCCGGCCGTCGTGACCGGGCGCGTGCGGCGCGGCAACTGCTTCGCGCCGATGCACTGGAACGACGTGTACGGCGACGACCTGTGCATCAACGCGGTGACGAACGACGCGATCGATCCGGAATCGCAGCAGCCCGAACTGAAATACTGCGCGGTCGCGCTGCGGCGCGTCGAGACGGATGCGTTCGCGTCCGCCGCCGACGAGACGGCGCAACCCGGCGCACGCGCCGACGACGCGCTGCCCGCGCCGGCGATGGCGCAGGCGACCGCTTCACAGGAATCCGACATGGCAGACATCGACACTTTCGCGGCCGCGCTCGGCGTGGCCGACCTCGCGCCTCCGCCGTTGACGGACACCGAACGGCTGTATGTGGCCGGCCTCGTCAGCGGGCTGAAGGCGAGCGCCGGCCGGCGCGAGGGCGGCGTGCCCGTCCTGCCGGCTGGCGCGCCGCTCACGCCGCCGGTGCGGGTCTGGCTCGACGGCATGCTGGCCGGGCTGTTCAGCCGCTCGCTGCCGGCGGGTGTGCCTGCGGCGACGCCTGCGCGGCCGGCCGATGCCGGCGCGTCCGGCGGCGTGCGGATCGCGCGCGCGCGGCCGAAGGTCGTGCTGCTGTGGGCATCGCAGACCGGAAACATCGAATCGTTGACCGAGGATTACGCGACGCAACTGATGAGTGCGGGCTTCGAGATCCGCACCGCGTGCATGTCCGACTATCCGGCGGCGTCGCTCGCCAGTGCGCAATACGTGCTGCTGATGACGAGCACGTTTGGCGATGGCGATGCGCCCGACAACGGCAGCGAATTCTGGGAAGCGCTGCAGTCCGGCAGCGCCGCGCGCCTCGACGGCGTGCACTACGCGGTGCTCGCGTTCGGGGATCGCAACTACGACCAGTTCTGCGGCCACGGCCGCCGCCTCGACGCGCGGCTCGCGGAACTCGGCGCGGCGCGGCTCTGCGCACGCGTCGATTGCGACGTCGAGTTCCAGCGCGACGCCGACCAGTGGCTCGAACGCGTCGTCGCGCGGATCAAGGCGGCCGATGCGGCGCTGCACGCGGTGCCGACCGGCGGGACGAGCCCGCAGGGGCTGCTGCCGACGAAGGCGCATCCGGCGCCGTCGAGACTCGTTGCGAACTTGCGGCTCAATCGTCCGGGCGCCGCGAAGGACACGCGCTATGTGTCGCTGTCGACCGAAGGCGCGAACCTCGAATACGAAGCCGGCGACGCACTCGGCGTATGGCCGACCAACTGCCCGGAACTGGTCGACGAACTGCTGTCCGTCACCGCGCTGAAGGCCGATGCGCCCGTATCGGTAGCGGGCGTCGGCGACATGCGCCTCGGCGACGCGCTCGCGCGCCACTTCGACATCACGCGCCCGCATCCGGACACGCTTGCCTTCATCGCGTCGCGCAGCGCGAACGGCGCGCTGAAGTCGCTGCTCGGCGACGACCGAAAGCGCGACCTGAAGCAATGGTTGTGGGGGCAACAGCTTGCGGACGTGCTGCACGAGTTCCCGGTCGAGCTGTCGGGCGCCGAACTGGTCGGGATGCTCAAGCGCATGCAGCCGCGCCTCTATTCGATCGCGTCGAGCCCGAGCGCGCACCGGGGCGAGATCCACCTGACCGTGTCGGCCGTGCGTTATCACAACGGCCGCCGTGCGCGCAAAGGTGTCGCATCGACGTTCCTCGCCGATCGCGCGGATGACGGCCGCGTACCCGTATTCGTGCAGAAGTCCGCGCATTTCCGGCCGCCGGTGAACGGCGACGTGCCGATCGTGATGGTCGGCCCCGGGACCGGCGTCGCGCCGTTCCGCGGTTTCCTGCACGAGCGGCGGGCACGTGGCGCGCGCGGGCGCAACTGGCTGTTCTTCGGCGAGCAGCACGCGCAGACCGACTTCTACTATGGCGACGAGCTGGGCGCGATGCGCGACAGCGGCTTCCTGACACGGCTCGACCTGGCGTTCTCGCGCGACCAGGCCGACAAGATCTACGTGCAGGACCGGATGCGCGAGCAGGGCGCCGAGCTGTTCGCGTGGCTGGAGGAAGGCGCGCACTTCTACGTGTGCGGCGATGCCGCGCGGATGGCGAAGGACGTCGACACGGCGCTGAAGGCGGTGGTCGCCGAGCACGGCGGCATGTCGGACGAAGCCGCGAACGACTACGTCGCGCGGCTTTCGAAGGCACGGCGCTACATGCGGGACGTGTACTGAACGCGCGCAGCGGCGGCATGCCGTCCGCCGCTGCGCCGGCGGTTTACTGCTGCCGCTCCCACGCGCGCGCCTGTTCGGCGCGCACGAACGCTTCCGACGATGCCGGCAGCAGATTGCGGAACGCGCCGCCGTCGCGGTCGATCACGTCGACCATCTTCGCGATCATTTCCTCCGGGTCGTGCTGTTCGAGCGGGAACGTCAGCCGCTCGGGCGTCACGGTATGCACGGCCGGATTGCGCCAGCGTCGCGTCGTTTCCATCATCCGGTCGTTGAAGCCCGTGCTGTACGGGCCGGGATTCACGACCGCGACCTTGATCCCGTGCGGCGCGAGTTCCGCGTGCATCGCCTCGGCCACCGATTCGACCGCGTGCTTCGACGCGCAATAGGCGCCCGTGAACGGCCCCGTGATCAGGCCCGCGATCGATGAAACGAACACGATCTTGCCGTGCCGGCGCGCAAGCATGCCGCGCGCGATCTGCTGCGTGAGTTCGAGCGGCCCGAACACGTTCACGTCGAACAGTTCGCGGACGATCTCGACCGGCAGGTCCACCAGCGCGCCGGCTTCGCCGACGCCCGCGTTGTTCACGAGCACGTCGACGTCGAGCTCGGCCGCGCGGGCGCGATCGTGAGGCGACGTGACGTCGAGCTTGATCGCGCGCAGCGCGGTGCCGCGCTGCGTGGCGACGTCCGCCAGTGCGTCGATTTCGGCGGTGATGCGTACGCCGGCCGTCACGTCGTGACCGCGTGCGGCGAGGCGCAGCGCGACTTCGCGGCCGAAGCCGGTGCCCGCGCCGGTGATGAGGATGCGTTTCGGTGCCATGTGCTTACCTTGTGGAGTGGAACGTTGCCGGAAAGCGGTCGCGGCAGTGCTGCGCGATCGCGGTGTCTTCGTCGACGCTGCCGCCCGAGATGCCAATCGCGCCAACGCAGCGCCCGTCGCTGTCGACGAGCGGTTCGCCGCCGCCGAACGTGACGAGCCCGCCGTGGCTGTGTTCGATGCCGCGCAGCGGACCGTCACCCGACATCGCACCCAGCGCGCCGGTCGATGCGCGGAAGCGGACCGCCGTCAGCGCCTTGCGTTGCGCGAGATCGATCGCGCCGAGCAAGCAGTCGTCGGTGCGGGCGAACGCGAGCAGGTTCGCGCCGGCATCGACGACGGCGATGGCGATGCCGGCGACCTGCAGCGATGCGGCATGCGCCAGTGCCGCGTCGATCGTGCGGCGAGCGGCCGCGAGCGGCAGCGCGGCGGTGAGCGGGTTCATGCGAGGCTCCGATGATGGGACGACAGGGCTAGTGTAGGCAGTTGCGGTATATGGGAGAATTCGCATTCCGCTCGAAGGCGTTTCAAGTTTTTTTAATGATGAGCAGACGCGATCCGATGGCCGGGCTGCACGTGTTCATGACCGTCGCGACGGCCGGCAACTTCACGCGTGCCGCCGCCGCACTGGGCCTGACGCCGGCGGCTGTCAGCCTCGCGATCGGGCAGCTCGAGGGCGAGCTGAACGTGAAGCTGTTCAATCGCAGCACGCGCGGCGTGAGCCTGACGGAAGCCGGCCAGCGCTACTGGCGGCAGACGGAGCCGGCGTACCGGCAGGTCATGCAGGCCCGCGACGAGCTGAAGGATGCGCGCAGCGAGCCGAACGGGGTGTTGCGCGTGACCGCGCTGCCGCTCGCGCGTACGCTCGTGATCGCGCCGGTGCTCGCCAGGTTCCACGAACGCTACCCGAAAGTCCGGCTCGAGATCCGCTACGAGAACGAACTGGTCGATATCGCGAAGGACGGGTTCGATGCGGGGATTCGCCTGGCCGACCGGTTGCAACCGGGCATGATCGGCGTGCGGATCGCGCCGGCGTTGACGTGTGCGCTGGTTGCGTCGCCCGGGTATCTGGCGCGGTATGGCGCGCCGGCGTCGATTGCCGGGCTCGAGCGGCATGCGTGCATCCGATTCCGGTTCTCGGAGAGCGGACGCCTGCACAAATGGCTGTTGCGCGACGGGCAGCGCGACGTCGATCTCGATCCGGACGGCGTGTTCGTGACGAACGACGCCGACGCGGTGATCGATGCGGCGCGCGAGGGTGTCGGCATCGCGTTCGCGTTCATGCGCGAGCGGATCGAGCAGGACTTGCGCGCCGGCACGCTCGTCGAGGTGCTGCCCGGCGCATGCCGCACGCTGCCGCCGATGTGGCTGTACTACGTCAATCGCAAGCACGTGCCGGCCAAGCTGCGTGCGTTCATCGACGTGCTGCGCGAACGCAACGGCGCGGACGGCGCGTAGCCGTATCGGCCGGACGGCTGCGGCGATACGGCCGTCGGCGCATGATGGCGGCTCCGCCCACGAAGCCATGGAGACGCGTCATGACGGCATTCCCGTATTTCCCGATTCGAACCCTTGCAATCGCTGCAGTGCTGGCCGGCGCCGCGATCGGTGGCGCACCGGCCATCGGCCAGACGTCGACCGTGCCGGCCAGATCGGCTGCCGCGACGCCCGACAACGCGGTACTGCTCACGGTATTCCTGAAACACGACCAGTCGCGCCCGCTTGCCGAGCTGAATGCGCAGCTCGCGAAGCAGGGGTTCTACAAGGCGTTTCCGCCGCCGGGCGTGGAGGTGGTGAGCTGGACCGTGACGATGGGGATCGGGCAGATCGTCGTGCTGCGGTTGCCGGCGTCGCGGCTGCGCGAGGTCAATCGCGTGCTCGAGGATACGGCGTGGGGCGCGTATCGGACGGAGTTCTATCCGACTTACGACTACAAGGCGATCGGGTTGGGGGAGCATGCGCGGGAAAAGTGAGCTGCAACCCGGCGCGTGGCAGTGTCGAAATGCCGTGCGGCATTGGAATTGCCGGAATTCAGCCAGGAAGAGGCCGGAAAATGAACAGGAAATGGCTGGCGTTATTTTTTTTTTGTAAATTTAATTGGAGATTTACAATTGGGTGTGGAGTTATTTTAATGGATATCTAATTAAAAATATTAATTCAGCGAAATGAGTGATTTTAGGGCTATTCGTGTCGTGGGCAGCTTTTGAAAAAAATGATGCGTGAAGCGACTATCAGCGACGTGCCGAACGGCGGAATCGAATCCGGGAGGCAATGCTGTTGGCCGAGATCCGTCTTTTTCCGCCATTTTTCTGGTAGGATACGCGCGATATTTCGCCGGCGTGGCAATGAGGCCTGAGTCGTGAACGGGGTAGTGGAAGTCAGGAAGGCACCGATATCCTGGCTTTTCGATATAAGCGGTGCGCATAATAGATTGTCCAGTTTGACATCGATGTCGAACGGAAATGCATTACACAAAATGCGAGAGACCAGAAAATTTCCGCTTGTCGTCGATCTCGACGGCACGCTGACGACGTCGGATACCCTGGTGGAATCCGTGATCCGTGTCGTCAAGCATCAACCTGCGAACCTGCTGCGGCTGCCGTTCTGGCTCGCCGGCGGGCGTGCAGCATTCAAGGGCAAGGTCGCGGAGCAGGCCGATTTCCGGCCGGAGACGCTTCCGTACCGCGCGCCGCTTGTCGATTACCTCGTTCGTGAGCGCGAAAGCGGCCGCTGCATCGTGCTGGCGACGGCTGCACATCGCTCGATCGCCGAACAGGTGGATGCGCATCTCGGGCTGTTCGATCTCGTCATCGCCACCAGCGACGACACGAACATGAAAGGCGCAGCCAAACTCGCCGGCATTCGCCAGCAGATCGGCGATGATTTCGTCTACGCGGGCGACAGCAAGGCAGACATGCCGATCTGGGCGGGTGCCCGGGGAGCCATTCTGGCCGGTGTGGCGCCCGGTGTCGCCACCGATGTCCGGAGCAGGATTCCCGTCGAACAGGAGTTCGCGAACGAGCGCGCCGGCCTCGCGATATGGTGCAAGGCGCTGCGCGTGCACCAGTGGCTGAAGAACCTGCTGCTGTTCGTTCCGCTGCTGACGGCCTTCGCGTTCTTCGACGTCGACAAGGTTGCCACGCTGGTGCTCGCGTTTCTTGCGATGTCGCTCGGGGCATCGGCGACCTACATCTGCAACGACCTCTGGGACCTCGACAACGATCGGCGTCATCCGCGCAAGCGCAATCGCGCGTTCGCGAGCGGAGCGTTGTCGATTGCGCAAGGGCTCGGCGGCGCCGCGCTGTTGCTCGCGGTGGCATTTGCACTGGCATTCGCCGTGTCGTCCGAGTTCGCCGGCATGTTTGCATTCTATCTGGCGCTCACGACCGCCTACAGCTGGCGCCTGAAGTCGGTCGTGCTCCTCGACGTCGTCGTGCTGTCGCTGCTGTATACGCACCGGATCGTCGCCGGGGCCATTGCCGCGGAAATCATGGTCAGTCGCTGGCTCCTTGCCTTCTCCGTGCTTGCTTTCCTGAGCCTTGCGCTCGTGAAGCGCTGCTCCGAGCTCGTCTCCCTGCGTCAGAGTGACAAGCGCACGTCGGCAGGCCGCGATTACCGGGTGAGCGATCTCGAAGTGCTGTGGCCGTTCGGGATCGGTGCGTCGCTGGCGGCGGTGGTCGTGTTCGGTTTGTTCATCAGCGCGCCCGAAACGGCGGAGCGCTACACGGTTCCGCATCTGCTCTGGCTCGTGCAGATCGGGCTGATCTATCTGTTCGGACGCCTGTGGATTGCGACGGTGCGCGGCGCGATGCACGACGATCCGATCGTCCATATTCTCGAAAACCGCGGTAGTTTCGGCATGCTCTGCGTCATGGTGGCGCTTGTGCTGGCTGCTCACTTCCTGCCTGCACCCTGAACGGCGCAAAACCGATGACTGAAAAGAACCAAAACCGTGTGCGGGCATTCTGCCGCTTTGCGATCGTGTACGTGCTGCTGTTCGTGTGCGCTGGAAACATCACCAACAGCGTGCTGTTGAAGTGGGGGTTCCGCGACCACGAGCGGGGCGATTTCGCGACGAGCTACAGCCTCGTCGGGATGATGAACGGTGACGCGCCGAAGCCCTTCGTCTATCGCTCGTCGTTCCCGAAAGCCGGGAAATGGATCGCCGAACGCATCGACCCGGCCGTGCGGGACAAGTTGTTCAAATCGATCATGCGGCGCGATTCGCTGCATACCAGCTATTTCACGAGCCTGCCGGGCGAATACTGGACACCGGTCGTGGCGCTCGTCTACCACTGGACGTATATCGCCGTCGTATTGTCGACGCTGCTTGCGCTGTGGCTGGTCTACAAGCTTGCCCGGCTGCACGGCCTGAACTTCGGGCATTCGATCGGGTTCATGGCGGCGTTCAGTTTCATCTACCCGCTGACGTTCCAGCAGGGCGGTTATTACTACGATTTCTTCGAACTGCTCGGCGTGCTCGGCGCGTGCTACTTCGTGCTGACGAAGCGATTGCTGGTGTGCACGCTGACGATCGCGGTGTTTTCGCTGAACAAGGAAACGTTCTTCCTGGTGCCGCTCGCGCTGTTCTTCCTGCACGAGCGCGACGTCGCGTTGTCGAAGCGCGTCGGCTGGCTCGTCGTGCAACTGGCCGTCTGCGCGGCAACCCGGCAGTTCATCATGAGCGGATATGGCGGGAACGGGGGTGGTTTCGTCGAATACCACGCGTGGGAGAACCTGAAGTTCTGGCTGAATCCCAAATCCTATCTGTCGTTCTACAACCTCGTCGGCAGGGGCATCTTTACCCCGAGCCTGCAGAACCCGCTGATGCTCGTGCCGCTCGCGGTGTTCTTCCGGGCGGCATGGCGTACGACGCCCGCACGCTACCGGGCGTACTTCCTTGCTGCGTTCCTGCCGGTGCTGGTGCTGTTCTGCTTCTTCGGCTACCGGGACGAGGCGCGAAACTTCTCGGTCGCCTTTCCCGCGATCGTGCTGATCGCGCTGCATGGCGCGACCCGGTTCAGTGCGATCTTCGGCGACAGCGACAGCGACAGCGACAGCGACAGCGCCGGCGTGCAGGCTGGCGTTCACGCCGGGGCCGGTCGTTTGCCTGATGCCGCCCTGGCGACGGAGTCGGTGCGATGAACTGGCTGATCGTGATTGCGAGCGGCGCGTTCGGCGGGCTCGCCAGCCTGTTGCTCCGGGTGGCGGCCCTCAAGGGCGTGGCGCTCGGCGAGTCGAGCCTATTGCCGTGGATCGTGCGCGGTGCGGCCGTCGGCGCTTACGGGATCGGCTTCGTGCTGTACGCAGTCGCGCTGCGCAAGACTTCGCTCGGCATTGCGTATCCGGTCATGGTCGCGACCTCCATGCTCGTGGTGTTGGCATTCACGGCGCTGCACGAGCACCTGTTGCGGCCGATGCAGGCGCTCGGCGCGGCGGTCATCCTGATCGGGGTCTGGATGGTCACGCGGTTCGCCTGATCCGGCATGGCCTGCAGCCGGTGCGCGGTACCGCGGTTGTTGGGGGCCGGCCGGCGCCTGCTGCCGCACCGGTTCGTCGTCAGCGCCGGTCCGGCGGCTTCTCCGGAAGCCGGCGATATTTGATCCGGATCGCCCGCGCTCGCGAGGCGCCATGCCCGTGTGCGAATTCGTCTCGCCGGCGCGGCCAGGTTCATGCGTGCCCGCGGTTTCTGCCGCGTTTCTGCCTCGCAGGGGCTCGGGGAGGAGGCCTGTAGAAACACGCCCCCGATCAATCCGTCTCCATTCCCGAACAGCCCTCCAGCCTCGCGGTTTTATCCTCGCTCGCCACCCGCCGCCCGGCAGTTTTCTCCGAAATACATCACAAGTCATTCATCCGATGAAAAAACCCCTCCGGTTCCCGGTATGATGCGCACCTTGCGTTGATCGGACGCACAATTTTTGATGCGATTTTTACGCACGCGGCACCACAAATCCGCACAATCCGGACGTGAAAGATTCTGTAATATAAATTCCGTATACTCGTAAGTTCTGATCCAGGCGCCGCCCACCATTTCCGTCGGCCGGCCGCCCAAGCAGAACAACCAGATACGTCGCCGCCTGGCCGTCTTGCGCCGCGACACGCTATGCACCACCACTGAACAACCTATGTCTTCCCGCCACTCTGGTTCGCCCGGCCGCGCCGCGGCGGTGATCGCCCGTTTCCGGGCGCTGATCCGCAACGAGCGTGTGCTGTCGCCGCTGCTCGCGCTCGGCATCGGCCTGCTGCTGATCGTGGTTTTCCAGCACCTGTCGGAATCCGTCGACTACCGGTCGGTGATCCGCCAGCTGCGTCACATGTCCGCCGGCGAGTGGGGTGCGTCGCTGGCCGCGACGGCCCTCAGCTATCTCGCGCTCGTCGCCCGCGACGCGGTCGGCCTGCGCTACGTCGCCGCGAAGGTGCCGCGCGTCGCGTTGTGGATCGGCGCGATCGCCGGGTCCGCGCTCGGTAATGCGACCGGTTTCGGCGCGCTGACGGGCGGTGCGGTGCGCGCACGCGTGTACGGCGTGTCGGGCGTCACGCCCGCGCAGATCGGCCGGATGACGGTGTTCACGAGCGGCACGCTGGCGCTCGCGATGGTGTTGATGACGGCGGTCGGCATGGTCTGCGTGCCGGAAGCGCTCGCCGCGATGCTGCACGTCGCGCCCGGCGTGCTGACGTGGACCGGCGCGGCGCTGCTGGTGGTGCTGGCCGCGCTGGTCGTGATGTGCGGCAACGCCGCCCGCCCGGTCGTCACGCGCTTCAAGTGGCTGTCGTTCGACGTGCCGGCGCGACGCGATCTCGTCGCGCAGGTCGTGTATGCGGTACTCGACGTCGTCGCGGCGGGCCTGACGCTGTGGGTGCTGCTGCCGGCCGCGCCGGTCGGCTTCCCGACCTTCATTACTGTTTACGCCGCGGCGTTGCTGCTCGGGATGATCGGCCATACGCCGGGCGGGATCGGCGTGTTCGAAGCCGCGATGGTCTTCACGCTCGGTCGCGAAGTGCCGCCGCACGCGATGGTCGCCGCGCTGATCGCGTATCGCGCGATCTATTTCGGCGTGCCGCTCGTGCTGTCGGCCGGCCTGCTGGCCGGTTTCGAAGGCCGCGCGCTGCGGCGCCGGCTCGTGACGCGGCAGGCCGTGCGCGTGTCGCAGCTCGCGCCGGTGTTCCTGAGCCTCGTGACGTTCGCGGTCGGCGGGATGCTGGTGATCTCGAGCGCGACGCCCGCGTTCTGGCACCGGATCGCGATCCTGCGCCACCTCGTGCCGCTGTGGGTGCTCGAAGGCTCGCAGGTGATCTGCAGCGTGCTCGGTGTCGCGCTGCTGTTCGTCGCACGCGGGCTGCTGCGCCGCCTCGACGGCGCGTGGTGGATGACCTTCGCGCTGACGCTCGCGAGCCTCGCGCTGTCGCTGGCGAAGGGCCTCGCGTTCGTCGAAGCCGGCGTGCTCGGCACGCTGCTGGTGCTGCTGCTCGTCAGCCGCCGCCGCTTCAACCGCCATTCGTCGCTGCTGGCCGAGCGCTTCACGGTGAGCTGGTTCGTGTCGGTGGCGATGGTGCTGATGCTGGCCGTATGGGTGCTGTTCTTCGCGTTCCGCGACGTGCCGTACACACGCGAGCTGTGGTCGCATTTCTCGTTCGACGCGCGTGCGCCGCGTGCGCTGCGCGCAACGCTCGCGGCCGGCGTGTTCGTCGCGCTGTTCGCGCTGTGGCAATTGCTGCGCCCGGCGCCGGGCCGTTTCGTGAAGCCCGCGGAGCAGGATCTGTCGGATGCCGAACGAATCATCCGCGCGCAGGAATGCAGCGATGCAGGCCTCGCGCTGATGGGCGACAAGTCGTTCCTGTTCTCGGAGTCCCGCCGGGCGTTCCTGATGTATGCGAAGAACGGCCGCACGTGGGCCGCGCTGCACGACCCGGTCGGGCCGCGCGAGGAATGGCCGGCATTGATCAGCAAGTTCATCGCGCTCGCACACGCGCATAGCGGCCGGGCGGCGTTCTACCAGGTGCGCGCGAACGCACTGCCGCTGTATCTCGATGCGGGGCTCACGCTGATGAAGCTCGGCGAGGAAGCGCATATCGCGCTCGACCAGTTCGACCTGAAAGGTTCGAACCGCTCGCACCTGCGCTACGCGCTGCGCCGCGGCGAAAAGGACGCGCTGACGGTCGAGGTGATCGCGCCAGGCGACGTGCCGGCCGCGCTGCCGGCGTTGCGCGACATCTCGGACGGCTGGCTCGACAGCCGCGACGCGCGCGAGAAGAGCTTCTCGGTCGCCGCGTTCCACGACGGCTATCTGGCGACGCAGTCGGTGATGCTCGTGCGGCAGGCCGACAAGCCGATCGCGTTCGTCACGTTCATGACGACCGACCTCAACACCGAGGCGACGGTCGGCGTGATGCGCCATCTGCCGGAGGCGTCGCCGTACGCGATGGAATATCTGTTTACGCAGCTCGCGCTGCATCTGAAGGAAGCGGGCTTCCGCAAGCTGAGCCTGGGTATCGCGCCGTTCTCGGGGATGGGGGCGGCGAAGATGCCGTCGCCGTTGCACCGGATCGGCCTGATGGTCTGGCGCTTCGGCGGCCGCTTCTACAATTTCCGCGGCTTGCGCGCATTCAAGAGCAAGTTCGAACCGCACTGGGAGCCGCGTTACCTCGCGGCCTCGGGCACGGTCGGCGTGTTTGTCACGCTGGCGGATCTGTCATTGCTGGCGGGAGGTCGGCGTTCATGATGTCGAAGAAGGGAATCGCGCGGGCGGCAGCCGCCTGCGCGGCAATGATGCTGGCCGGCGCCGCGTGCGCCACGCAACCGGCCGCCGTGAAGGCCGAAACCGTGTCGGGCGGCCGCTACGGGCCTGTGACCGTGACCAAACCCAGCGGGCCGCTGCGCGGCTTCGTCGTGCTGTTTTCGCGCGAGGCCGGGTGGAATGCGGCCGACCAGCAGGCCGCCGATGCACTCGCGAAGGCCGGTGCGATGACGGTCGGCGTCGATTCGGAGCGTTATGCGATGAATCTCGCCGCGAAGCCGGAGACCTGCCACCACCTCGACGGCGACGCCGAAGCGGTCAGCCACCAGCTCGAACGCCTCGCGCAATCGTCGCGCTATTTCACGCCGATCGTCGCGGGCGTGGGTCAGGGCGGCGCGATCGCGAAGCAGATCCTGTCGATGGCGCCGGAGAACACGATCGCCGGTGTCGTATCGGTCGATCCGGCCGCCAAGCTCGATCCGCGCTTCAAGCCGTGCCCGCCCGATCCGACGATCGTGCGCCGCGCGATGCCTGGCTTCGTCGAAACGGCGGCCACGGGCGATTCCGCGAAGCTCGTGTCGCTCGTCACGTCGCATCTGCGGGATACCACGAGCGGCGACGAACTCGACGTGTCGGACCTGCCGCTCGTCGAACTGCCGGCCAAGGGGGGCAACGGCCAGCTCGCGATCGTGATCTCGGGTGACGGCGGCTGGCGCGATCTCGACAAGACGATTGCCGAGGCGCTGCAGCGCGACGGCGTGTCGGTGGTCGGCATCGACAGCCTGCGCTATTTCTGGAGCGAGAAGCCGCCGGCGCAGGTGAGCCGCGATCTCGCGCGCGTGATGCGCACCTACATGGCGCGCTGGCATGCGAACCGCGTGGCGCTGGTCGGCTATTCGTTCGGCGCCGACGTGATGCCGTTCGCGTACAACCGGCTGCCGGCCGACCTGCGCGACAAGGTCGCCGTGATGTCGCTGCTCGGCTTCGCGCCGGCCGCCGATTTCCAGATCCGCGTGACGGGCTGGCTCGGCATGCCCGCGAGCGACAAGGCGCTGAAGGTCGCGCCGGAAATCGCGAAGGTGCCGCCGCAGCTCGTGCAGTGCTTCTATGGCGCGGAAGAGAAGGACACGATGTGTCCGGCGCTCGTGAACACGGGCGCCGACGTGATCAAGACGCAGGGCGATCACCACTTCGGCCGCGACTATATCGCGCTCGAGAAGAAGATCCTCGGCGCGTTCGGCAAGCCGGTCGCGGCGCGCTGAACGCGGGCGCCCGCTTCGCGGCGAGCGCCGGCCGGTAGCTTCCGGTTCATCGTACGGGCGGCCTGCGGGCCGCCCGTTTCATTTTCCGGCTGGCGTTGCCGCGTTCTGCTGCGGCATCGCCGCTCGCGCGTCGTGCTGGTAGAAGCCGGGAAACCGGTCGAGCTGGCGCCGCGCGGCCGCGATGTCCGTGCCGTCGCCGAGCACCGCGCTCGAAAACCCCGTGCGTTCCATCAGCAGCAACTGGTCGACCAGCACGTCGCCGGTCGCGCGCAGGTCGCCGGCGAAGCCGTAGCGCTTGCGCAGCAGGTACGCCTGGCTGTACGCGCGCCCATCGGTGAACGACGGAAACGCCAGGTCGATGCGCGCAGCCCGCGCGATGTGTCCGGCGAGCGGCGGCAGTTCCTCGTCGTTGCCGATCGTCAGCGTCGCGTCGTCGTGCCGCGGCGTGTCGCCGGCATGTTCGGCCGGCGTCAACAGCCGGATGCGTGCGGTAGGGTGCGCCTGCTTCATGCGTGCTCCTCCTGATGGCGCGCAGCGTTCGCGGCGGCCTTGAAGGGTTCCGTGCCGACGCGGCGGACGGTGTCGATGAATCGTTCGCTGCGACCGTCGTCGTCGTTTCGCGCGTCGAGATACGCGTTGACGATCGCATCGACGACATCGACGATCTCGTCCGCCGAAAACGACGGGCCGATCACCTTGCCCGGCCGTGCGGGGCCGCTCGCGCTCGAGCCGTCCGAGCCGCCGAGCGTGACCTGGTACCACTCGGCGCCGTCCTTGTCGACGCCGAGGATGCCGAGGTGGCCGCTGTGGTGATGGCCGCACGAGTTGATGCAGCCGCTGATGTGCAGGTCGATGTCGCCGACGTCGTGCAGCATGTCGAGATCCTGGAAGCGCTCGGCGATCGCATCGGCGATCGGGATCGAGCGTGCATTCGCGAGCGCGCAGAAGTCACCGCCCGGGCACGCGATCATGTCCGTCAGGAGTCCGACGTTCGCGCTGGCGAGCCCGATCGCGCGCGCGTTTTCCCACAGCAGGAACAGGTCGTCGACATGCACCCACGGCAGCACGACGTTCTGCGTGTGCGTGACGCGCGCCTCGCCGGCCGAGAAACGGTCGGCGAGATCGGCGAGCGCGTCGAGCTGGTCCGGCGACGCGTCGCCCGGCGCCTGCAGGCGGCGCTTGAACGACAGCGTGACGATGCGAAGCGCCGGATCGCGGTGGTCGGCCACGTTGCGCGTGAGCCAGCGCGCGAAGGCCGGGTGGCGTGCCGCCTGGGCGGACAGGCGCAGGTTCGCGTCGCGCAGGCTGACCGTGCGCGGCTTGAGCCGCGGCGGGACGAACGATGCGGCGACGCGGTCGAACTCGACCTGCGCAATCGTGTGCAGCCCGCCGTCGTGATCGACGATCTGGCGGAACTCCTCCTCGACCTCGTCGATGTAGCGCTGCCCCTCCGTCTTCACGAGGATCTTGATGCGCGCCTTGTACTTGTTGTCGCGCCGTCCATAGCGGTTGTACACGCGGACGATCGCCTCGATGTAGTTCATCACGTGCCGCCACGGCAGGAACGCGCGCAGCAGCGTCGCGATCATCGGCGTGCGGCCCATCCTGCCGCCGACGCTCACACGAAAGCCGAGTTCGCCCGCGTCGTCGCGCACGAGCTTCAGCCCGACATCGTGCCAGTCGGTGGCTGCGCGGTCTTCGGTTGCGCCGGTGATCGCGATCTTGAACTTGCGCGGCAGGAACGCGAACTCGGGGTGCAGCGTCGTCCACTGGCGCATCACCTCGGCGAACGGGCGCGGATCGGCGATCTCGTCCGGTGCGACGCCGGCGCGCTCGTCGCACGAGATATTGCGGATGCAGTTGCCGCTCGTCTGGATGCCGTGCATGTCGACGGTCGCGAGCAGGTCCATCACGTCGGCGGCCTTGTCGAGCGGAATCCAGTTGAACTGCACGTTGGTGCGGGTCGTGAAGTGCGCGCTGCGGGTCGGCAGGCGCAGCGTGCCGAGCAGGGCCTGCGCGTCGGATGCGGCGCGGTAAGTGGCGTCGTCCGGCACGTCGTAGTCGCGCGCGATCCGCGCGAGCACGCGCAGCTGCGCGCTCGACAGTTCGCCGTACGGGACGGCCACGCGCAGCATCGGCGCGTGGCGCTGCACGTACCAGCCGTTCTGCAGGCGCAGCGGCCGGAACGCGTCTTCGCTCAGCGTGCCGTGCTGCCAGCGTTCGAGCTGGTCGCGAAACTGGGCGGCGCGGCTGTGCACGAGCGCCCGGTCGAAAACGGTATATCGATACATGACGTGATACGCGAGAGGAGCCGCGGCGTGACGCGCGTGGCTCGGGAGAGAGGTTGCGACGGGTGTCGGGCAACCGCAGACAGCGTAGGGAACGCGGCGAGGCGGGACAAGCAGCAGATGGGGACGAAAAGGGCGCAGCAGATGGCCGGCGTGACGCCGGCGCGGGCCGGGCCTGCGTGCGTGCCCGTGGCGGGTGTTTAGGCGGCGGCGTCGACGACGAGCGCCGGGTCGAGCGCGCGGATGCGCTGGTCGATGAAGTAGCCGCCGCCTTCCTGGTAGCGCAGGAACAGGCGGCCGCACGAGCGGCAGCGGTTGACGGTGCAGCGGTTGTACGGGAAATGGCGCAGTGCGATCGGCGCGTCGTCCGACGTGTAGCGCGTGCCGGCCGGGTGATGTTCGGCGTAGGTCGGCTCCGTCTCGCCCGGCGGCGCGAGCGTGGCGACTTCGGTCAGTTGCGCGTCCTGCAGCGACAGCGGCAGGGTCGTCCATCCGGCGAGCGGCGTTTTCGTGCAGGCGCACGACTGCGTGACGTGCGCGGCTTCAGCGGCCAGTTTCAACAGCGCGTCGTGATCGAGGTAGGGCAGTTGACTCATGGGCAATCGTGAGGAGCGGCGGGATCGGCACTGTAACCCGCGTGCGGGTCGCGTGCATCACCATGACGCAGGCAGGGTGCACCGGGTGAGATTCAAGCGCCCTTGCGGACCGACGGCTGCGCGACGAGCTCGCCCAGCACACGAATCGCGTGCTCGATGTCGCGGCTCCACGGGTGGCCGAAGTTCACGCGCACGCAACGCTCGAAACCGTGCGCGGCCGAAAACAGCGGCCCCGGCGCGAAGCTGATCCCGCGTGCGATCGCCTGGCGATGCAGCTCCATCGCGTCGATCGCGTCGGGAAACGCGAGCCACAGAAAATAGCCGCCTTCGGGCCGTACCCATTCGACGCCGGCCGGCAGCCAGCGCCGCAGCGCGTCGTCCATCCGGTCAAGCTGCGCGTGCAGCGCGCCGCGCAGCTTGCGCAGGTGCCGATCGTAGCCGCCATGCTCGAGATAGTTCGCGATGCCGGCCTGCGCGGGAATGCTGGCCGACAGTGTCGTCATCAGCTTCAGCCGCTGCACCTTCTCCGCGAACCGGCCGGCGGCGGCCCAGCCGATCCGGTAGCCGGGCGCGAGCGTCTTCGAGAACGAACTGCAGTGCATCACGAGGCCGTGTCGATCGAACGCACGCGCGGGCAGCGGATAGTCGGGGCCGAAGTGCAGCTCGCCGTATACGTCGTCCTCGATCAGCGGCACGTCGCGCGCGGCGAGCAACTCGACGAGCGCGCGCTTTTTCTCGGCGGACAGCGTGACGCCGGTCGGATTCTGGAAATTGGTCATGAACCAGCACGCGCGGATGTCGTGCCGGTCGAGCGCGTTCGCGAGCGCATCGAGATCGAGGCCCGTGTGCGGATCGACGGGAATCTCGACCGCGCGCAGGTCCAGCCGCTCGATCGCCTGCAGCGCCGCATAGAAACCCGGCGCTTCGACGGCCACGACATCGCCGGGCCGCGTGACGGCCATCAGGCACAGGTTCAGCGCTTCGAGCGCGCCGTTCGTGACGACGATCTCGTCGATGGGTTGCGAGATGCCTGTCGCGAGATAGCGCCGTGCGATCTGCTGGCGCAGCGCCTCGTTGCCGGGCGGCAGGTCGACGACCGTGCTCCACGGGCTGACGAGCCGCGTGGCCTGCGCGAGCGATTTCGCGAGGCGCGGCAGCGGAAACAGTTGCGGCGACGGGAAGGCGGAGCCGAGCGGCACGATGCCGGGTTGCGTGGCCGCGTCGAGGACGGAGAACACGAGGCTGCTGATATCCACCTTGCGCGTGGCGCCGGCACGGCTGGCGCGGCGCTTGGCGGCGGGGCTTGCTGCCGGCGTGGCGCCCGGCGCGACGTAGTAGCCCGAGCGTTCGCGCGCGCGGATCAGCCCCCACTGTTCGAGCAGGTAGTACGCACGAAACACCGTCGACTGGCTCACGCCGTGCTGCGCGATGATCTGCCGCAGCGACGGCAGGCGCGTGCCGACGGCGAGGTTGCCGTTGCGGATGTCGTCGGCGATCGTGTGGGCGAGGGTTTCGTAGCGTTTCATCGGCGAGGGTGGGGCGCGCCGTCGCCACGCGCGGGCCGGAGTGGCGCCGCGCCGGCGGGCGCGGCTCATTGTCCGATGCGCGGCCCGAAAAGGAAAGTGCGGGCCCGGCGGACGCGCTTTCCTGCCGCGTCAGGCCGCGTTCGGCTCGACGCTCTGCGGGCTCGCACCGCCGCGCAGCGGCGGCAACGGCTCGACCTTGCCGACGATGAACAGGTACGACAGCGCGCCGACCACGCACAACGCACCGGCCACCGCGAGCGGTACGACGAACGAGCCCTTCGTGATCGACAGCATCACGCCCGTGAACGTCGTGATGAAGATCCCCGCGAGATTGCCCGCGAAATTCTGGATGCCGCCGAGCGATGCGACATGCGCCGGCGTCGGCGCGACTTCGCCGACGAGCGTCCACACATTGGCGCCGGCGAACGACAGGCTTGCGTACGCGAGGGCGAACAGGCCGAGGCAGGCCCACACGTTCTCGACGAAGGCCGACAGTGCGATCGACGAAGACAGCAGCATGCCGAGCACGAGGCAGGTCTTGCGGGCGGCAGTCGCGCTCCAGCCGCGGCGGAACAGGCTGTCCGACACATAGCCGCCGAGCCAGCCGCCCGGAATCGCGAGCAGCGCGGGCAGCATGCCCCAGGTACCGAGCGACGCGAGCGAGAAGCCGCGCGACTGCAGCAGGTAGCTCGGGAACCACGTGATGAAGAAGTAGATCGCGAAGTTCAGGCAGAACAGGCCGATCATCATGCCCCACACGGTGCGGTAGCGGAACAGGTCGAGCCACGATACCTTCGGGCCGTCGGTTGCGGCCGCAACGGTTGGCGCGCCGCGCTGCGCGAGCAGTGCATCGACGGCATCGGGCGCGACCGCGCGATAGCGTTCCGGGTCGCGATAGATGAACCACCATGCCAGTGCCCACACGATGCCGATGCCGCCGGTGATCACGAACGACCCGCGCCAGCCGACGATCGAGATCAGCCATGCGACGAGCGGCAGCGACAGCGCGGAGCCGACGCGCGAACCGCTGTCGAAAATGCTGCTCGCGAGCCCGCGTTCGCTGCGCGGGAACCAGTTGAACGCAACCTTTGCGAACGACGGGATCGCCGCGGCTTCGCCGACGCCGAGCATCAGCCGCACGCCGACGAGTTGCGCGAGGCCGCGCGCGGCCCCCGTCGCGACGGTGAACACCGACCACCAGCCCACGGCCAGCGCAAGGCTCACGCGCACGCCGACCTTGTCGATGAACCAGCCTGCCGGCAGTTGCAGGAACGCGTAGGTCCAGAAGAACGCGCTCAGCACGAGCCCCATGCCGACCGCGTCGAGGCCGAGGTCGGCGCGGATGCTGGGCGCCGCGATCGCAAGGTTCGCGCGGTCGATGAAGTTGATGACGTTGGCCAGGAAGCACATGAGGATCATGGCCCATCGGATGCGTGGCATGCGGTGTCTCCGCGCGGAATGTCGTGACGGGCCGCCGGCGATCCGCAGCGCCGGCGGCCTCGATGGGCGGGTTATTGCGTGGCTTGCGACGGCGTGCGGTCGAACTTCGCGAGCGCTTCCCACAGGCCGTTCAGGTAGACCGCGCCGAGCGCGCGGTCGTAGAGGCCGTAGCCGGGCTTGCCCGTCTCGCCCCAGATCATGCGGCCGTGGTCGGGGCGCACGTAGCCGGTGAAGCCGGTGTCGTGGTACGCCTTCACGATCGCGGCGATGTCGAGCGAGCCGCAGCTCGACAGGTGGGCGGTTTCCTCGAAATCGCCGTTCGCGTCGACCTTCACGTTGCGGATGTGCGCGAAGTGAATGCGGCCCATCGCGCCGAATTCGCGCACGAGCGCTTCGACATCGTTCTGCGGGCCCGCGCCGAGCGAGCCCGAGCACAGCGTCAGCCCGTTCGCGGGCGTGTCGACGATGCGCACGATTCGCGCGAGATCGTCGCGGTTCTTCACGATGCGCGGCAGTCCGAAGATCGGGCGCGGCGGATCGTCGGGGTGGATCGCCATCTTCACGCCGGCTTCTTCCGCGACCGGAATGATCGCCTTCAGGAAGTATTCGAGGTTCGCCCACAGCGCGTGCTCGTCGATGTCGCGATACTCGGCGAGCAGGGCCTTCAACTGTTCGGGCTGGTAGCTCGAATCCCAGCCCGGCAGTGCGATGCCGTCATCCGGATCGATCCGGTCGACCGCGTCGGTGCTGAACGCGAGGCAGGTCGAGCCGTCGTCGAGCGTCTTCGACAGCTCGGTGCGCGTCCAGTCGAACACGGGCATGAAGTTGTAGCAGATCACGCGCACGCCGGCCGCGCCGAGATGGCGAATCGTCTGACGGTAGTTGTCGATCAGGCGGTCGCGGCCCGGCTTGCCGAGCTTGATGTCCTCGTGGACGGGCACCGACTCGACGACTTCGAACCGCAGGCCGGCGCGCTCGATCGTCGCCTTCAGCGCGTCGATCTTGTGCGCGGGCCAGACTTCTCCCACCGGTTCGTCGTAGATCGCGGACACGATATGCGTGACGCCCGGGATCTGGCGGATGTATTGCAGCGAGACCGGATCGGACTCGCCGTACCAACGGAAAGACATCTTCACTGGAGCGGCTCCTGGCTGGCGGTTGATGCATCGGGCGGACGGGCGGCAGCGTGCCGGCCCCGTCCCCGGTGTGCGGATTATGATTGGTATGCCAGTTATGCTGGATAGTGGTTTACCAGTTGCCGGGATAAAAGCCGGCTGACATGACATTTCACGACGCGCCCAGCGCACCGGCGAAGACGCGGAACCGGATGCTGCCCGGAATTGGTGTACCATTTTGGCGATCCGGCGCCGCGACGGCGCCGGCCAGCCTGTTGCGAGCCTTTCGATGACCGATCTTTCCAGCCTGCCGGCCAGCCGCGATACCGATGCCGCGGACCGCTCCTATATCGGCCTTGCGCGGCAGATTCACGCGATGGTGGCTGCCGGCGCGTTCGAGGCCGGCGCGCGGTTGCCGTCCGAGCGCAGCCTGGCCGACCAGTTCGGCGTGAGCCGCACGCAGGTGCGCGAGGCGATCGTCGCGCTCGAGGTGCAGGGGATCGTCGAAGTGCGAATCGGTTCGGGCATCTACGTATCGGCGGCCGACGCCGCGCGGCCGGTGACGTTCGAGGTGCCGCGCGGCCCGGGGCCGATCGAGACGTTGCGCGCACGCGGGCTGATCGAGGCGGAAGTCGCGGCGCTCGCGGCGACCGAACGCAAGGATGCGGATCTCGACCGGCTGTTCTTCTCGCTGACGACGATGCGCGAGCAGATGAACGACAAGGTCGCGTACGACGCGGCCGATCGCCAGTTCCACCTGCGTATCGCGGAATCGACCGGCAACACGGTGCTGCTGCACATGGTCACCGCGATGTGGGACTGCGCGCGCAGCGATCCGCTGTGGGACAAGATCGAGGAACATTTTCACTCGACCGCGCTGCGCGAGGCGTCGCAGGAAGATCACCAGCGGATCTTCGCGGCGATCATGGCGCGCGACGCAACTGCCGCACGCGAAGCGATGCGTGCACACCTGTCGCGTGTGATCGCGGAGTTCACGCAGGCGTGGCGCTGACGTTCGTTCCGGCAAGCGGAAACGGGCCGGTGTAACGGCATCCGCACGCGCGTCGTCGATGGGGGCACGCGCCTTATCCGGCTTCTTCCAATTGCGCGACCGTAGGTTTTATGGTCTCGTTGCGGGATATCGCATCGACTCGAAAAAGGACAGTCGAATGCAGCCGGGCGATTCACGCGGAGTCCGATTGATCAGGGGAATCGGCGCACGTACGCGCGCACGTGTCGCCGTGCGCAGGCTGCTTATCATTTTGACGACGAGCTTACTTGCCTCTGCGCTTGCGGCGTTCGCCGCGTCTCCCGAAGCCGTCAACGACAACGTGCTGCGCGTGCTCGCATGGCCCGGCTATGCGGACAGCGACGTCGTCAGCGCGTTCGAAGCGCAATTTCACGTACGTGTCGAAGTGAGTTTCGTCGACTCCGATGAAGCACTATGGACGCGCATGCACAGCGCGGCGCCACCGCCGTATGACGTGCTGGCCGCGAACACGGCCGAGATCCAGCGCTATGCGCACGAACGTTTGCTCGCGCCGATCGACCTGTCGCGCATCCCGAACCGGCGGCGGCAGTTGCCGAACTTCCAGCAACTCGCGACGATCGACGGGCTCGTGGAGGATGGCGCCATCTATGCGATCCCGTTCACGTATTCGTCGATGGGGCTGATCTACGATCGCAAGCAGGTGTCGGCCGCGCCGCGCTCGATGCGGGAGCTGTGGAATCCGCGCTACCGCGGCAAGGTGCTCGACTTCAACAGCGCGCAGCACAATTTTTCGTTTACGGCGCTGGCGCTCGGCTATCCCGATCCGTTTCGCCTGTCGAGCGCGCAGACGCTCGCCGTCGCGCACAAGCTGATCGCCCTGCGCCGCAACCTGCTGACGTACTACACGCTTCCCGAAGAGGCGACCGCGTTGTTCGTCCAGCATCGTGCGGCCCTGATGTTCGGCAACTACGGCACGCAACAGGTCGAACTGCTGCGACGTGCCGGCGCCGACGTCGGTTACGTGATCCCGGACGAGGGCGCGCTCGCGTGGCTCGACTGCTGGGCCGTCACGCGCGGCGCGCAGCATCCGGAGCTCGCGTTCGCATGGATCAATTACATGCTCGAACCGGCGATCGGCGCGCTGCTGACCGAACGCCAGGGCCTCGCGAACACGCTCGCGCCGCCGCCAGGTCTCGACACCGGGCACCAGCATCTCGTCTGGCTCCAGCCTGTCGAGGACATCGCGCGGCGCGAATCGCTGTGGAGCCGCATCGTGTCGGGCGACCGGCCTGAGCGGTTCGGAAAATGATCCGGCTCGGGCTCACGTCGAAACTGTCGGTGCTGTTCGCGTGCATCGGGGTGATCGCGTCGGGCGCGACCGGCTATTACACGTATCGCGCGAACCGCGCGATGCTCGTGCAGGAAGCGCAGCACAGCCTGTTGATGTCGACGCAGCTGCTCGGACAGCGCTTCGCCACGGTGCTGTCCGACGTCGCGGACGATGCGCTCGTGCTCGCGCAATTGCCGTCGTGCGCGCTGGTCGCGGGCGGCGACAACCGGGAGGGCGCGCCACGCGTGCGGCTCGAGCAGGTGTTCTACAGCTTCATGAGAAATCACCCGGAGTACCTGCAGATCCGCCTGATCGCGCGCGGCGATTTCGGGCTCGAACGCATCCGCGTCGATCGCGATGCGCACGGCATCGTCGTATTGCCGGACAGTGCGTTCCAGGAGAAAGGACAGTTCTCCTACGTATTCGATACGCTCGCGACGGCGCCCGGCCATATCTACCTGTCGCCGATCGTGATCAACCACGAGACGGGGTCGCACGCAGCCGAAGGGCTGCCGATCCTGCGCGTGGGCACGCCGGTCGTCGACACGTCGGGCCAGACGGTTGGCGCGCTCGTCGTCGATGTCGAGCTGTCGCGCGTGTTCGAGCGGCTCGAACGCGATTTGCCGGAAGACTATGAGGTGTATCTCGCGAACGAGTGGGGCGATTTTCTCGTGCACCCCGATCCGTCGCAGACGTTCGGCTTCGATCGCGGCAGGCGCGTGCTGATGCAGGACCGCTTCGCCGTCACACGCGCGCTGTTCGACAGCGCGCGCACAAACGTTACCCTCAATGGCCTGACCGATCCCGCCGCAGCGCCGGGGCAGATGTTCGCGTTCGCGCGCACGCCGTTCGGACACGACGAGGGCAACCGCTTCGTCGTGCTCGGGATGGGGCGCCCACTGGCGGATGTGCTGGCGCCGGCCGGCATGCTCGGCGAACGGATCGTCCGGATGGTGCTCGTGTCGAGCTTGATGGCGGTGATCCTCGCGATCCTGTTCGCGCGTGCGATCACGCGGCCGCTGCAGACGCTCGCGCGCGCCGCGACGCACGTGTTCGACGATCCGGCCGCCGAGCAGCTGCCGGTCGGGCGTGCCGACGAGATCGGCGTGCTCGCGCGCTGTTTCGAGAGCATGCGCGTCGAGATCCGCACGCAGGTCGCGATGCTGCGGGCGAAGCAGCTGGAGCTCACGCACCTCGCCGGGCACGATGCGCTGACCGAGCTGCCGAATCGCCTGCTGTTCATGGAGCGTCTCGACGCTGCGATCCGGCGTGCGGCCGCGATGCACGAAGGGCTGGCCGTGATGTTCGTCGACCTCGACCGCTTCAAGCAGATCAACGACCAGCACGGGCACTCGGCCGGCGACCGCACGCTCGTCGCGGTCGCCCAGCGGCTGAGCCTCGTGCTGCGCAGCGGCGACATGGTCGCGCGGCTCGGCGGCGACGAATTCATCGTGCTGATTGCGGACGTGCGCTCACCGGCGGTGATCGGCGACGTCGCGTCGCGCATCCAGCTCGTGATGGCCGAGGAACTGGAGTTTGGCGACCGGCGCGTGGCGGTCGGCGCGAGCATCGGCGTCAGCGAGTTTCCGGCTGACGGCGCGTCGGCCGAGGAACTGCTCGTCAAGGCCGACGCGGCGATGTACGCGGCGAAGGCGTCCGCGCAGCGCGCGTTCGTGCGCTACCAGGATCTGGTCGGCAACGGGAGCGGCGCCGGCTGCGGGACGGACGAAGCGGCCGGCCGGGCCGCGTCGGGCGGCGGCCGGTGAAGCGCGCGATGCAAACGCCACGAGCCCGTCGCAAGACGGGCGCGTGGCTCGCGCGGACTGCGCGCGAAGGCGCGCAGCGGGCAGGCTTAGTGGCCGAAGTAGACCGAGTCGCGCGGGTTTTGCGCCTTAACCGCCGGCGCGCCACCCTGGACGGTCGCGGCCGGTTGCGCACCGTAGCCGCTGTTGTCGGCGGCGTGCACGCGGGCTTGCGCGGCCTGGATGTCGGCCGGGTAGTACGGGCTCGCCTGGCTCGGCTTGTAGCCGGCGCTTTCGAGCTGGACCAGCTCATTGCGCACTTGAGCACGGGTCACGGTGCTTTGGGCGAATGCGCCGAACGAGGCGGACAGGGCGACAGCGGCAACGACTGCGGAAACGAGCGATTTCATGATGACCTCCGATGTTTTTGGCTTTCCGCGTTCGACACCATGTCGTAAGCGGTTGATTACATCGTAGGCGCCGGTCGATCTAGGGTAAACGTGAGTTTTGGCGAAAGATCGTTGCAGCCGGGACAATAATTTCGAGATAAACGCCTTCTGTCCCTCATCCATGTTGCCGGATTTGCAAGGGAGAGGGGCGGATGCGCGTGGCGCGGGCGGAGAGGATGCGAACGGGCTGCGACGCTGCCGGATCAGACGTCGTCGTCGATTTCCTTGCGCTCCCGGCGTTCCTCGTTGCCGCGCCGCGCGCGCAGGCGCTGGCGCGACAGCACGGCGATGACCTGCTGGGTCGGCGCGCCGGACGGCAGTTCGTTGCGGATGCGATCGGGCACCATGGGCAGGCCCGCGCGCTGCCGGCGCAGCGCCTTGGCGATTGCCCGGCGGCATTCGTCACCGTGGCAATCCCATTCATCGCGGATTCTCTGGCAATAACGGCATTGTTCCATCGGGACAGTCTAACGCGTCTTCGGGAACGAGGCTGGGCGCCGGCCCCGACGCGTCACGCATTGGCCGCGGCACCGGCGAGCGCTTTCGCATGAGACTGGAAGCGGCGATGTTCTTCCGGCGGCA
The DNA here is from genome assembly GCF_902833075.1 of Burkholderia sp. BCC0405. Classification (NCBI taxonomy): domain Bacteria; kingdom Pseudomonadati; phylum Pseudomonadota; class Betaproteobacteria; order Burkholderiales; family Burkholderiaceae; genus Burkholderia; species Burkholderia sp. BCC0405. Next base: position 98,418 of record NZ_CADFEO010000011.1, on the reverse strand, counting down.
CGAGCGAGCCGCCCGTCGCCCAGATGACGTGGGTCGACCGGCGCAGGTCGATCGCGTGGCGCTGCACGTAGTCGCGGCCGGCCGGGGACTGCGACAGCCAGCCGGGGCCGCCGACGGCAGCGGCGGCCGACGGCTCAAGCGCCACGCCCGTCGACCGCTGAACCGCGAGCAACTGGGTGTAGAGCTGCGCGTCGCTGACGGTGAACACGCCCGACAGCAGCGACGCCATCAGCGGACTGACGAGGTGCGAGGCCTGCGCGACGGCCAGGCCATCGGCCTCGGTCCGGTTGTCGAGCCCCGCGTCGTAGACGGACACGGGCTTCCCGGGGCCGGCGGCCAGCTGGACCAGCATGCACGGCGACGCGACGGGTTCGGCGAAAAAGCAATGCACGTGCTCGCCGAACAGCGCCTTGAGGCCATACGCGATGCCGCCCGGTGCGCCGCCGACGCCGCACGGGAGATGGACGAAGAGCGGATGCGTCGCGTCCACGCGGCGGCCCGCTTCGGCGAGCTGCGCGGCGAGATGCCGGGCGCTGGCCGCGTAGCCCAGGAACAGCATCAGCGAGCCTTCGTCGTCGACGAAGTGGCTGCGCGGCTGATTGCGTGCCTGCGCGCGTCCGGCCGCGACGGCCTGTGCGTAGTCGCCGTCGTGTTCGACGACGCGAACGCCGCGTTGTCTCAGGCGCGCTTTCTTCCACGGCTTCGCGTCGGTCGACATGTGAACGACCGACTCGAACCCCAGCGCGGCGGCCATCACGCCGATGCTCAGGCCGAGATTGCCGGTGCTGCCCACGATGACGGTGTTTGCGGCAAACCGTTCGCGTGCGGCGGCCGATGCGAGGATCCGCCGGTCGCCCGCGGGTTCGAGCAGCCCATGTTCGATCGCGATCGACTCCGCGAGCGCGAGCACTTCATGAAAGCCGCCGCGCGCCTTGATCGAACCGGCGACCGGCAACGCGTCGTCGCGCTTGATGAACCACGCGCCGTGAGTGTCCGCCGGGAGCGACAGCGTGCGCTGCAGGCGGTCGGCCGGCATCAGCGGCGATTCGATTTTTCCGGCGCTTGCCGCGAGTTCGGGAAACAGCTCGGCCATCAGCGGCTCGCAGCGCGCCAGCCGCGCTTCGGCCATCGCAATGGCCCCAGGCGACGGTGCGTCGTGCGGCAGCGGGCCGCCGGCATGGGGATTCAGCCACAGCAGCGGGCGGCACGATTGCAGTTTGGCTAATAGATCGGCGGGCTGGAGCGTAATGGTCATGGATCGGTCTTGCATCGGATAAACGGAGCATCTGGCCGGAATGCTACGATTCGGGACGGCTGCGCAAAAGCGCCGATTTCTAATGAATGCATTAGCCTGACTGATATCTATGCGACTCGACGGTTCGATCCTGGGTGCGTTGCACTGTTTTGAAACGGCCGGCCGGCTGCTGAGCTTCACGAAGACGGCACAGGCGTTCAACCTGACGCAAAGCGCCGTGAGCCAGCAGATCAGGAACCTGGAGGACCGGCTCGGTTATCCGCTGTTCGTGCGCCAGGCGCGCGGACTGAAGCTGACCGAGAAGGGCGCGATCCTGCTCGGGACGGTGTCTGGCGCGTTCGTCGACATCAATCGCACGCTTCAAGCGCTTGGCCTGTCGGATGCCCCGCTGCAGGTCAGTTGCCTGCCGTCGCTCGCGCTGCAGTGGCTAATGCCGCGCCTGTCCGAATTTCACCGGCAACAGCCGAACGTGCCGGTTCGCGTGAAGGCCGAGTTTCAGGTGCTGGATCGTCAGGCCATGGAGGCCGACGACATCGATGTGGCTGTGCGTTACGACCCGGTGCATTACGATCGGTTGCATGCCGAGCCCGTGCTCGACGAAATCCTGTTTCCGGTCGCCACGCCGGCGTATCTGGCGCAGCATCCGGCCTTTGCCAGCGGGGCATCGCTGGACGGCGTCGTCCTGCTGCACGACGCGGCTCCATGGGGCGGCGCACCCGAATTCGTCGAATGGCGCACGTGGCTGGAGGCGGTTCGTCCGGCGTGGACGGCCCATCTTGACGGGCCGCAGTTCAATTTTTCCAGCCTGGCAATCACGGCCGCGCTGAACCATCAGGGCGTCGCGATGGGGCGCGCCGCGCTGGTGCATGACGAGATCGCGAGTGGACGGCTCGTGGATGTCTTCGGCAGGCATGTGCGTGCGCCGGCGCGCTACCTGCTGTTGTCACGCAATCCCGGCGATCCGCGTACCGTGGTGTTTTCGGACTGGCTCAAGGCCGAGTGCGCGCGTTTCGATGCAGCGCGATCGCATTTGCTTTCCAACGGAAGCAAACGCCGGTCACCGATGCTGTCGGATAGCTGAATCGGAGTGCGAAACAGATGGGTGACGAATACAGATGCAAACTACAATTTCCCGTCCGTCTCCATACGGATTGCTTGCGCGCGGAGCGGGCTGGCAAGCGTTACTTGAGTTGCCAGATGCCCCAGATGGCGATCAGCAGGCCAAGGCCGAATCCGCAGCCGAGCAACACGTAGGTTTCCATTTCATGCCTTTAAAAGCGTGGCGGCGCCGATGCGGGCATCGGCGGGCGAGCAGCAAAGTCGGTGACGCGTCGTCCGCACCGTCGGGCGGGGCGATACGCCGGGTCCGCGAATACTACGCCGGGCAGCTTTCAGAACGCATGCGTCATCGATGGCGGTGCGCCGCCTGCTAATTCTTGCCTGCGTGCGCGTTGCCCATCTGGGTCACGTGCGATCCGCCGTGCCGCAACACGCCCGATTTCCAGATCATCTGCGACGCCGCGACGAGCACGAACAGCAGCACGACCATCCTGAAGAGGCGCGGCGACATCTTGTCCCGCAGCGGGCGAACGAGCCACATGCCGGCAATGGCCGGGAGGCTGGCCGCTGCCGAGATCGCGAGGTCGGCGCCGCTCGCGTGCGCGGCGCCGCTGAACGTCGTGATCAGCGTGACGATGGACACCACGAGGATGATCGCGATCTGCTTCGTGAAGACGCGCCCGGTCGCGCCGGACGAAATCAGGTAGGTGGCGAGCAGCGGGCCGGGCACCGACGCGATGCTCTCCATCAGCGCTGCGCCGAAACCGAGCGCGAAGCCGACAGGCTTTTGCCACGCATCCGGCAGGCTGAGTTTCGGCGCGGCGAGCATCAGCGCCGCGGCCACGATCAGCAGCGCGCCGGACGCCGCCTGCGCATGACCCGGATTGAGCGACAGCAGGATCGCCACGCCGACGATATTGCCGATCACGGTGCCCGCGATCGGCGCGGCGATCCTGCGTGCCGTCGCCAGCAACTGGCCGCCTTCCAGCGCCTGCGGAATGTTGCCGAGGATGATCGGCATCGACAGCAGCAGCACCGCCTGCCGGATCGGCAGGAACTGGCTGAGTATCGGCATCGCGATCAGCGGCACGCCGATGCCCGTGATCCCCTTGGCCATGCCGCCCAGCAGCAGCGCAACGGCGATACCGGCCAGATCGAACGCGCTGAGCCCCTGCAGGCTGGAGACCAGCACACCTTCAGTCAGATTGAAATGCATGATGGAATGGCATGTCGCGGCATTTCCGGCAGCGAGCGCTGTCGACGGAGCCCGTTGCGGTCGCGTGCGTGTTGCACGCACTTGTTCTGGATCGGCTAGAACCGGAAGTCGATTGCAGGACGCCGCGCCGTTGTGCGGCCGGGGCTGCAGGCAATCGATAGGCGGTTCGAGGATGCATCTTACCCGAGCGTTGTGAAGGACATTCGGCATCGGCCGCGGTACGCCACGGGTAGCGATCGACGTGATCGTTTCCTCGGTTCAATATAATTCATGATGATTGCCCATCTCATGCACGATATACATACCATTGAACAAGGAGGCGTCGATGACGCTCGCCCAGTTGCAGGCCCTGGCGGCCGTGGTCGAACTCGGCTCGCTCACGGCCGCGGCCGACCGGTTGAGCCGCAGTCAGTCCGCGATCAGCCACGCATTGACCGAGCTGGAGGACATCACGGAGGTCAAGCTGCTCTGGCGCGACCGGCAGCCGGTCGTCCTGACGGCGGCGGGTGAACGCCTGTGGCCTTACGTCCAGAACGTGGTGCGGGAAGCGCAGCTATTGCGCCAGCAGTTCAGCCTGTCGCGCGGCAAGCTCGAAGGGAAGCTGGTGGTCGCGTCGCTGCCGAGCGTGTCGCTGGCGTTCGTCGTACCGGCGCTCGAGGCGTTGAAGGAGAGGCACCAGGGCGTGTCGGCGGTGCTGCTCGAAGGCACCGACAGCGAAGTCGAAGGGTGGATCGACGACGGAACGGCCGATGTCGGCGTGGTGGCCGGCACGAAGACGTTTGCGCACAATCTGCCGCTGCTCGACGAGGATTTTGTCGCAGTGGCGGCGGACGGCATGTTCGCTGGCCGCAAGAGCGTGTCGGCGAAGCAGTTGTCCTCGGCGCCGTTCATTTTCTCGAAGGCCGGATGCGGGCCGGTGATCGCGGATTACTTCGCGCGCGGCGGGGCGCCGCTACGGGCCGCGTTCAACGTGGTCGAGATGCGGACCATTCTGTCGATGGCGGAAGCCGGCATGGGCGTGTCGATCGTGCCGCGCATCACGCTCACGTACACGCCATTCGGTGGCCGCGTGCTGGCACTGTCGCCCAGGCTGCATCGCTCGGTGCGGTTGTCGTGGAATACGGCCGGCAACGCGGTCGCGGATGAGTTCGTGCGGCTCGTCGACGCGCAGCGCGCGAAGGCGGCGAAGGCGATCCGCACGCGCGCGACAAAGAGCCGGTAACGAACGGCCGGTGCGATGAACAGCGCTCATGGGCGGCTTGAAGTTTATTCATGCAGATGGCGGTCGAGATGCAATACATTGTTCGAACTCGCCCCTGACCGCTTCGCCCCGAAGGAGATTTCCGTGCCGGCCGCCTCTACCTTGCTTGCTTTCGGACTCGTGTCGCTCGGCATGGTGCTGACGCCCGGGCCGAACATGATCTACCTGGTGTCGCGCTCGATCTGCCAAGGCCGCCGTGCGGGGCTGGTGTCGCTCGGCGGCGTCGCGCTGGGGTTTGTTTTCTACATGGTGTGCGCGGCGCTGGGCATCACCGCGCTGGTGATGGCCGTGCCGTATGCGTACGACGTGTTGCGTTTCGCCGGTGCGCTTTATCTGGCGTACCTGGCGTGGCAGGCGCTGAAGCCGGGCGGTCGCTCGGCATTCCAGGTCAGGCAGTTGCCGCACGACAGCCGGGGCAGGCTGTTCGCGATGGGCTTCGTCACGAACCTCGCGAATCCGAAGATCGCGGTGATGTACCTGTCGCTTCTGCCGCAGTTCATTTCGCCGGGGCACGGCAGCGTGCTCGCGCAATCACTGGCGCTCGGCTGCGTGCAGATTGCGGTGAGCGTCAGCGTGAATGGACTGATTGCCTGCATGGCAGGCGGCATCGCGGGTTTCTTGGCCGGGCGGCCGGTCTGGGCGTCGGCGCAGCGCTGGCTGATGGGCACGGTGCTGGCCGGGCTCGCCGTGCGTATCGCACTGGCGTCGCGCAGCTAGCGCGCGTGGCCGACGGTTGGCAGGATCACCGGGTGCTGTCGAGCGGCATCGCAATGCAAGCGCCCGGCATCGTCAGCCCTGGCAGTTGCCCTGCGCTTCGTTGCCGCTCCGAACGGGCGCGGCCTTTGCACTGCGCCGGCCGCGCGTCGCGAGCCAGCACAGGATCGACCCGCCGCAGACCATCGATGCGCCTTGCCAGAACTCGATCGACAGCGGCGCATGCAGCAGCGTCGCGGCGAGCATGGCGGCGAGCACCGGAGTGAAGTACGACGCGCCGACGATGATCGTCACGTTGCCGTGCATGATGCCGGTGTTCCAGGCCGCGTAGCCGAACCCCAGCGCCGATGCCGCCAGCACGATGTAGAGGACCGCATGCAGGCTGAACGTCATGCCGCCGCCGCCTTCGATCGCGAACTTGATCCAGAGCGCCAGCGCGACCAGCATGAAGAACGGCGTGACGCCGTTCTTGCCGTCGGCGAGGCGCGCCGTTACCGTGCAGTAGCCGGCCCAGATCAGCGCGCCGAAGAACGCGAGCCCGTAGCTCAGCGGGTTGTTCGCGACGTTGTGCAGCATGCCGGCCGGGTCGAGGCCCTGGTCGCCGCCGAGCACCCGGCAGATTCCGAGCATCGACAGCAGGACGCCGGGCACGACCAGCAGGTTGGCGCGCTGCTTGTTGAACACGATCGCGGCGACCAGCGTGAAGCTCGGCCACAGATAGTTGACCATCGCGACTTCGATCGCCTGCTGGCCGTTGCTTGCATAGCCGATCGACAGCGACAGGCACAGCTCGTACGTGACGAACAGCAGCCCGCCCCAGAGCAGATAGCTTTTCGGGAATTTGCTCAGATCGGGGAAGCCGATCGTCAACAGCAGAAGCACGGATGCCACCGTATAGATCATCGCGGCGCCGCCGGTCGCGCCGAGGCTTTCGCTCACGCCACGAACGAGGGCGACCACGGAGGCCCACAAGAACACCGCGCCGAGCCCGGTGAGCGTTGCCTTATTCTTGCGCTTCATGCGTCCTGCCTGTTTCAACATTCAAATTTGATTTCGGATGATGCGGGGCCGCCGGCATGAATCACGCACGCTTTCGGCGTGCGAGACGCACCATCGCCGACGGAAACGCGTAGTTTAACGAGGTGAGGGAGATCGAGCAGCGGCGTGGGCGGCGATCGGCCCGGCGCTTGCGGGCGACGCGGGGGGAACGTGCGTCACGCGGCAACCGGTCACGCGTCGTCGATGCGCCATGCCGCACCGATTGCCGACAACGCGTTGCCGATCGAGTCGAGCATCGCGTTCCGCGTCGGTCCAAGGGTCGTGACAACGAAGCAACCGTCTTCGTCCGTCGACAAGGCGATCAGTGGCCATCCGCCGGCGTCGCCACGGATTTCAAGCTGTTGCCGGACGGGATCGAGGTCGATGTCGTCATGCGCCTGCCGCAACGCATTCGCGATTGCATCGAATGCGTCGGCCGACGGCGTCGTGTGGACCACAATCCGTCCGGGTTCGACGCGCGCACGCAGCAGGGCGTGGCGATGCCGCGCGCGACCTTCGACCGCTATTTCGCGAACCGCGGCATCCTGATCGCCCCATAACGTTGCGTACGCAACGAACAGGACAAGCGAAGCATCGGGCGCCCGTCGCAACGGGCGCCCGCCCGGTCAGCGTTCGTTGCGCTTCTTGCTCAGCTCGATCGTCTCGAACAGCTCGTAGTCGGCGGTCGGGTGCTGATCGGCGCCCGGCGCGTGGTAGTAGCGCATCGTGATCGTCGTGTGACCGCCCGGCTTGCCCGGGTCGTGATCGAACACGGCGATCCCGTAGCCGGTGCCCGTATCGCGGCGCGCGGACCAGATCGCGTCCTCGAGCGCATCGGCCGGCTCGCGCACGAACGTGTTCGGCGCCGTGCCCGGCACCGGCCGGTTCGGCTTCGTGAACACCTTCGCCCGCGCAAAGCCGGTCGCCGGGTTCTCGCCATACACGTCGAGCGGCGCGCTGGTGCCGCCGCCGCCGAGGATCAGGTGGATCGTGCCGTGGCTCGTGTCGAACTTTGTGCGGTCCGGGTCGTTCGAGCCGACCGGACGCGGCTGCAGCGTCTCGACGACTTCGCCGGTCGTCGCATCGACGCCCGCGCGGTGATTGCAGCCGCGCACCGGGTAGCTGCGCTCGTAGTCGTGATCGTGGCCGCACAGCACGAGGTCGACGCCGTAACGGTCGAACAGCGGCAGCCACGCTTCGCGAATGCCCTTGTCGGAACCGTTGCCCGTCTTCGACGAACTGAGCGCGTCCTGGTGCATCTGCACGACGATCCAGTCGATATCGTCGTCATGCGCGGCATGACGCAGCGTGTGTTCGAGCCAGCGCGTCTGCTCGCCGTTGCTGTAGCCGCGCACGTAGAACGACGTGCCGGGCTCGATCGGCGGGCGGCCCGTGCTCGCGGCCGGCACGAGCGGCGCGGGGCCGCCGACGAACGCGGCGGCGTCCTGGTACACGACGTCGTCCGCATCGAGCGATACGAACAGCACCGAGCTCACACGGAAGCTGTACCAGCGGCCCGGGAAGCGCGTGCCGTTCTCCGGCAGCGTATAGCGCGCGAGATACGAGTCGAGCCCCTGCGGGCCGTTGTTGAACTCGATCTCGTGATTGCCGGGGCACGGCATCCACGGACGATTCGCGGCCGACGTCTGGTTGTTGTTGCCGAAATCGCGCCACACCTCGGGCTGGTGCGCGGGGTTCAGGTTCGCGTAGCAGAGGTCGCCGTTCAGCAGGTGGAACAGCGGCTGGAACTGCTCGACGGCCTGCACCGCGAAGCGGCTCTGCGGCGACGACAGCACCCACGCGCCGTTCGGCGTGGCGAGATCGCCGTAGCTCGTGAAGCGGAACGGCGCGCGGCCGCGCGGCGCCGTCGAGAAAGTCGCGGAGAACGGCTGCGCGGCGTTGCTGTCGTTGTCGGCCGTGATCTCGTAGCGGTAGCGCGTATTCGGCTTCAGCCCGTGCACGCGTGCGTGGTACGTGAATACCGTCTCGCCGTTCAGGCCGTCGGTGTACAGGCGCTGGACGCCGTGCACGGTGCGCGCGGGCTCGCCGTCGGCGACGATGCGCGCGCGCGGATTGACGGCCGACGCGAGCGATGCCCACGAGATCACGACTTCCGACGTCGGGTCGTTGCCCCACGTGAGGTGAACCTGTTCGGGCGTGCCGTCCGGGTTCGACGCGGCGGCCCTGGCTGCCGCGAGGCCGCCGGCGGCGGTGGCGAGGCCGGATACGCCGGCGAGTTTCAGGAAGCCGCGACGCGACACGGACGCGGCCGGCTCGTTCGGCTGGATCGGGGAGTTGTCCTGGTTCGACATGGTCGGTGTTTTCGTTGGTGGAGACGCGAGATGTGGAACCGCCTGGCCGTGCGCGAGCGCGGCCAGGGCGTGAGCCGGAAACGAGCGGGATCCCGGTGCCAGACATTGTCGCAGGGCAGTTTTGCCGGGTTGTGACAGCAGGGCAAGCCCGCGCAAGCGTTGGCTCATGCCCGGGCGTGCGGATCGCGGCATCGGGCCTGCGCCGACGTGCATCCGGCCCGGCCGAAATTTATTTGCCGCCACCGCGACGGATTCTGTTCGCCCGCGCCGTTTAACGCATGAACGGCCGCTACCGGTCGATACTCGCTACTTCGGAGTCTTTCATGAAGCTTTCCACGTCATTGCGGTTTGCCACGGCATGCGTGGCCGCGCTGGCCGCGTCGGCGGCCTTCGCGCAGGCCGTCATCGTCGCGCCTTACGCACCGCCGCCGCCTCGCGTCGAAGTGATGCCCGCGCCGCGCGCGGGCTACGTGTGGGACCAAGGCCACTGGCACTGGCGGCAGGGCCGCTACGTGTGGATTCCGGGCCACTGGCAAGTGGTTCGCGTCGGTCATCACTGGGTGCCGGGCCACTGGGTCGCGCGCGGCCCGGCGTGGCGCTGGGTTCCGGGCCACTGGGCCTGATGCGCATGCCGCCGCACGGTACGCGGTGCCGGCGCGGCGGCTGTTTCCCGCAACGTCATGAGGCGCAGCCATGCCTTTTCGAACCATGGTGATACTGGCGGCCGCAGCCATCGTGCTGGCCGGCTGTGTCGTGGTGCCCGCGCGCCCGGCCTATTACCGGCCCGCGCCGGTCGTCGTATATTGAGCACGCCGGCCGCCGCTCGCGCGACCGGGCGGCCGGCACCCGATCGACCCGATCGCCATGCAGCCTGAAACGGATGCCGATGAAACGGACCTTGCCGAGGCCGTGCGCGATGCGTGCGGCGAGCCCGAACCGCCAGTATGGCGGGGCCGGGTAATGGCGCGGCGCATGCAAGGAGAGCACGACGATGAGCTTCAGTCTGCCGGCGGACGCACCGACGATCGCGCCGCGGCACAGACGCGCGATGCGCTGGAGCGCCCCGCGTTGAGCGACGGCGATCCGGACGCGGCCCTGGTCGCACGGGTCGGCGCGCGCGACGCGTCGGCCGTGCGCATGCTCGTCGCGCGCAAGCTGCCGCGGCTGCTCGCACTCGCGACGCGTATGCTCGGTGACCGCACGGAAGCCGAGGACGTCGCACAGGAGACGTTCTTGCGGATCTGGAAACAGGCGCCGGGCTGGCGCGAAGGCGAGGCACGGTTCGACACGTGGCTGCATCGCGTCGTGCTGAATCTGTGCTACGACCGCTTGCGCGGCCGCCGTGAAGAGCCGGTCGACGTGTTGCCCGACGTGCCTGATCCGCAGCCGGAGCCGGCCATGCGGGCGGAGATCCGCTCGCGCGACGCGCGTGTGCGGCAGGCGCTCGCGGCGTTGCCGGCGAGGCAGCGCGAAGCGCTCGTGCTCCAGTACTATCAGGAAATGTCGAACGTGGAGGCCGCCAACCTGATGGGCATTACCGTTGACGCGCTGGAAAGCCTGCTCGCGCGTGCGCGGCGAAACTTGCGCGCGCAACTGGCGGGCGATTCACCTAGCGAGGACATCCGATGACACCCGAACGATTTCGCACCATCGTCGCCGCGTACGGCTCGGATGCGCGGCGCTGGCCGGACGGCGAGCGCGCGGCCGCCGAGGCATGGGCGCGCGCGCATCCGGGCGACGCATTGGCGGCGCTGGACGATGCGGCCGAACTCGATGCGTGGCTCGCCAACGATACGGTCGCACCGCCCGCGCCGGCGTTCGTCGAACGCATCGTCGCGACGGCGCCCGCACCGCGGCGCGCGCGGCGGCGCAGCGCCGTGTGGTGGTCGGGCGCGGCATTCGCGGGCGTGGGCCTGGCCGGCGCGCTCGCGGGCGCGGTGGCCGTGTCGATGCTGATGCTCGGCAGTGTGCCGCCTTCGCATGAGCCGGGCTATCTGACAACGACGTTCGGTGGGCCGAGCGTGGACTGGAGTGATGAATGAGTGAGCGTGGCTGGAAATTCGTCCTCGTCGGTTCGGTCGTGCTGAACGTGTTCATGCTCGGCGCGATCGGCGGCGGTGCGTATCAGTGGTTTTCGACGCATCGCGACCTGCGGGCCGCGGGCGCACCTGCGTCGCGCACCGCCTTGCGTTTCGCCGCGGACGAATTGCCTGATGCGCGCCAGCAGGCGTTCGTTGCGGCCCTGAAGGCGGCGCGCAAGGACGGCCGCGATTTCGCGCGGGAAGGGCGCGACGACCGGATCACCGTGCTGGATCTGCTCGCCGCGCCGCAACTCGATCGCACGGCGATCGACGCCGCGCTCGAACGTACGCGTGCGGCCGATACCGCGCTGCGTGCGCAGGTCGAGCGCAGCGTCGTCGATTTCGCGGCGACGCTGACGCCGGACGAGCGTGCGAAGTTCGTCGACGGGTTGCGGCGTAGCGGTAACTGGCGGCTGCCGCCGAAGTGGCAGAAGCAGCAGGGCGACGCGGCGAGTCGATAAGTCGGTCAGCAAACGCCGCGCGGGCGACGTGCGGCGGCGTGCCTTTTCAGTAATGCGCAACGCGTACGCGGCGTGTTGATCGACAACGCTTGCAGGCACGCTTCAGCGAAGCGTCGCGAGGCAACTGCGATAGCGCGACGCTGCGCGCACGTTCAACGTGCAAGCATCCACGCGGAGACCGCGTCGACCACGCCGCTCTCTACGGCCTCCGGCAACGCACGGAACGGCGATGCAGCGATACGGCAATGCGGCGGCCGAGCGCCCCCGATTCGCTGCAACCGCCAGTCGAATCCGTGATTGAAAATCGAGCGGCAACACGCACGCATTCAAAGCCGCGAGACAAACCCGAAATATTTGCGTTCCGCGCGACGGATTTCCCGCCGGCCAACGTTAAACACGGGTACGCATCGCGAGAGCCCTTTCATGGACCACCCGAACGACATCACACCGGCCGCCATCGCGCTGAACCGCTTCGGTCTCGGCGCGCGCGCCGACGAAGCGCCGCCTGCCGACCCGAAGGCGGCGCTCGTCGCGCAGTTCGACCGTTACGACGCGCGGCCGGCCGCGTGGGCCGGCGAGCCGGACGCGGTGGCGCTCGCGACGCGCTTCGCGAACGCGCGCAACGCGATGACCGGCAACGATCCGGCGACGAAGCGCGCGACCGAGCAGTCGATCCGGCGCGACGGTCGCGACACGTATCGCAGCGCCGTCGCCGCGCGGCTGAACAGCGCGCTGAATACGCCCGCGCCGTTCGTCGAGCGTCTCGTGCATTTCTGGGCGAACCATTTCGCGGTGTCGGTCGACAAGGGGCCGGTGGCGGCCTACGCGGGCGCGTTCGAACGCGACGCGATCCGCCCGCACGTGCTCGGCCGTTTCGAGGACATGCTGGTCGCCGTCGAACAGCATCCCGCGATGCAGCTTTTCCTCGACCAGGCGCGCTCGGTCGGCCCCGACAGCCCGGCCGCGCTGCGTGCCGAAGCACGCAATCCGTCGGCTAAACGGGGGCTCAACGAGAATCTCGCGCGCGAAATCATGGAACTGCACACGCTCGGCGTACGCACGGGTTACACGCAAGCCGACGTGACGGAATTCGCACGCGCGCTGACCGGCTGGAGCATCGCCGGCGGGCGTGGCCCGCAGCCCGGCGATGCGGCGCCCGGCGCGTTCGTGTTTCGCCCGAAGCTGCACGAGCCCGGCGTGCGTAGCGTGATGGGGCGCAGCTACGACCAGCCCGGCGAAGCGCAGGCGCGCGCGATCCTGCACGACCTCGCGCATTCGGAGGCGACCGGCCGGCATATCGCGTTCCAGCTTGCCCGTCATTTCGTCGCCGACAATCCGCCACCCGCGCTGACCGATCGGCTCGCCCGCGCGTTCGATGCGAGCGGCGGCGATCTGCCGACCGTCTATCGCGCGCTCGTCGATGCGCCCGAGGCGTGGGCGCCGGTCAACCGCAAGTTCAAGACGCCGTGGGAGTGGGCCGTGTCGTCGCTGCGCGGGCTCGGCTGGCGCGACACGGGCGACCTGAAGGCCGCGCCGCTGCTCACGCAGCTCGGCCAGCCGGTGTGGCGGCCCGGCTCGCCGGCCGGTTACGACGATGTTGCCGCGAGCTGGGCCGCGCCCGACGCGCTCGTGCGCCGCGTCGAACTCGCGCAGCGGCTGGCCGCGCGCACGGGCGACCGGCTCGACCCGCGCACGCTCGGCAACACGCTGCTTGCCGGGTCGTTGAGCGCGCCGACGGCGACCGCGCTGTCGCGCGCCGAAAGCGCGACCACGTCGCTCGCACTGCTGCTCGTATCGCCCGATTTCCAACGGAGATGACCATGGCACTGTCCCGCCGACAATTCCTGAGCGTGGCCGCCGCCGGCGCAGGCGCGATCCTCGTCGCACCGCGGATCGTGTTCGCGAACGTCGAGACCGATCGGCGCTTCGTGTTCGTGATCCAGCGCGGCGCGGCCGACGGCCTGAACATCGTCGTCCCGTATGCGGAGCCCGCGTATGCGTCGCTGCGCGGCCCGCTGGCGATCGACACGTCGTCCGCGACGCGGCTCGACGGCACGTTCGCGCTGCATCCGTCGCTCGTACAGACCGCGCAGTTGTACCGCGACGGGCAGGCGTTGTTCGTTCATGCGATTGCATCGCCGTATCGCGACCGTTCGCATTTCGACGGCCAGAACGTGCTCGAGACGGGCGGCCGCGCGCCGTACCAGGTCAAGGACGGATGGCTGAACCGGCTCGCCGCGCTGCTGCCGGCCACGCGCGAAAACGCGATCGCTTTCGCGCCGACCGTGCCGCTCGCGTTGCGCGGCGCCGTGCAGGCCGCGTCGTACGCGCCGTCCGGCTTGCCGGCCGCGCCGGACGACCTGCTCGCACGCGTGTCGGCGCTCTACGAGGCCGATGCGCAGCTCGGCCCGTTGTGGCAGTCGGCGATGGACGCGCGCGGCCTCGCCGGCGATGCGCATGCGCGGCAGGATCCGGCCGGGGTCGGCAAGCTCGCCGCGACGTTTCTCGCACGCGACGACGGCCCGCGCATCGCGATGATCGAGACGGGGGGCTGGGACACGCACAGCGCGCAGAACGCGCGGCTCGCGAATCAGTTGAAGGCGCTCGATACGATGCTCGCCGCGCTGCGCGACGGCCTCGGGCCCGCGTGGCAGCAGACCACGGTGCTGGTCGCAACGGAGTTCGGCCGCACGGCGGCCGCGAACGGCACGGGCGGCACCGATCACGGGCAGGCATCGGTCGCGATGCTCGCGGGCGGCGCGGTGGCCGGCGGCCGCGTGATCGCCGACTGGCCGGGGTTGCGGCCGGGCGACCTGTACGAAGGGCGCGACCTGAAACCGACCGCGTCGCTCGACGCGCTGATCTCGGGCGCCGCCGCCGAAAGCCTGCGGCTCGATCCGCGCCGCACCGCGTCTGCGCTGTTCGCGGAAAGCGGTGCGACGCGGCCGATGAGCGGGCTGATTCGGGGATCCGCGTGACGCGCGGTGTTGCCGCTTCGGCACTCAACCATCTGCTAAACAAAAAGGGAGAATCCAGGATGATCAAGATCCGATCCGTTTCGCTCGCCATGCTGGTGACGGCCAGTGCGGCGCTGATGTCCGCATGCGTGGTCGAACCCGTGCGGCCGCCACAGCCGGCGCCCGTCGCCGAGGTGCCGCCTCCGATGCCTGCGCCGGGCTATCGCTGGGAGAAGGGGCATTACCGGTGGGCCGGCAACCACTGGGCATGGGTGCCCGGGCATTGGGTGGGCGTGTACTGATCGAGTGTGACGCGCCGTGTGGCGCAGGTGCCGGGAAGGCGAGCCGCGTATTGAAATGCGACGCGCGTTGACCTAAGCTCGCGGGTCGCGGCGACGGGCAGGCCCGTTCGCACGTCAGGGCGAGCCGATCCGCGGCCGCCGCCTTCTTCGTTACGGCACCCACATGAAAGCATGGCTCGTTGCGCTGGCCGTCGCGGCCGGCATGACCGGCGCGCACGCCGCGTCGTTCAACTGCGCGAAGGCGTCCACGTTCGTGGAGCGCGAAATCTGCGCCAATCCGACGTTGTCGCATCTCGACGATGCGCTCAACGCGGATTACCAGCGCATGCTCTACGATTTCAGCAACTATCCGGTCGAGGATCCGCCCGAGTACGAGCAGTTCATGGCGACGCAGAGGGCGTGGCTGAAGGCGCGTAACCGCTGCACGACGACGCAGTGCCTGGTCGACAGTTACCGCAAGCGCATCGACGCGATGTGCGGGCAGATCGACTGGCAGGTGAAAAGCGACCGCGCGAAATGCCGCGGCAACGGTGGCCTCGGCGGGCTCGAACTCGATCACTGAGCGCGGCGCGTTGCGCGACCCGCGAGCCGCGACCCATCAGGTCGGTGCACACCTACCACCCGATCCGGTGCTTCTCCTCCGTCTCGCGATGCCGCCAGTCGTCGTCCGCGTGCAGGTACTGGCTCGTCGTCGTGAGCGACACGTGGCCGAGGTTGTCGCGCACGAGCCGCAGGTCGACGCGGCCGTCGGCCATATGCGAGCCCGCGCTGTGGCGCAGCCAGTGTGCGGACGCCTGTTCGAGCACGTGCGCCTGTTGTTCGCCGGCTTCGCCGTTCGCGCGCAGCCGGTCGGCCGCGTGCCGGAACACCTGCTTCACGATCCGGTGCAGCGCTGCGCGCGTGAGCGGCTGGCGCGCCTGGCCGACCGGCAGCACGAGCGGCGTGGGCTCGCCGTCGGACGGCAAGGCGGGCAGGCCATGCGCGCGCCGGTAACGCGCCAGCTCGGCCATCATTTCGTCGGTGGCCGGCACGAGCCGATGCCGGCCGCCTTTGCCCGCGACATCGAGCCACCAGCGGTCGCGCCCGTCCGCATCGCGCCGGCAGAAGAACTGGCCCATCGTCGTATTGGCCGCTTCGGTGATGCGCAGCCCGCCGAGATACAGCAGCGTGAACAGCCAGCGCGCGCGATCCGCATGGAAGCTCGCCCGCGCATCGTCGCGCGGCATCGCGGCGATGGCGTCCTTGACCGACTGCCACAGCGGCTGCCCGAGATGGCGCGTGACGCGCGGCGCGGGCCGGCGCTGCCGCTGCCGCGACAACGCGAGCGGATTGCCGGCCAGATAGCCGGCCTGCACGAGCCACGAGAACATCACGTTCAGGATCACTAACGCCTGCCGCTGGCTGGCCGCCGACAGCGGCCCGTAGAACGGCCGCCAGCGCGGATCGTCGCGCGGATGCTTGCGCCCGCCGTTCGCGCACCACAGCTCGGCCGGCTCGGGGGCGAGCAGGAACTGCCGGTAGACGACCAGATCTTCGTGCGTGAGCGACGACAGCGGCTTCTCGCACGCGATCACGGCCCACAGCAGCAGGCGTTCCGCTTCCTTGCGGTAGTTCTGGAACGTGGTCGGCGTATCGACGAAGCGGGCGAGCCAGGCGCGCACCGCGTCGAGGTCGTTGGTCGCGGCAATCTGCGGATGCGCGCAGTTCGAGCGGTTGGTGCCCGTGCGTCCGTCGAGCGCGGCCGGCACGGTCAGCGCATCGATCGGCAGCGGGCGCAGCGCGGTGTCGGACGGAACGGGCGAGGTCATGCGAAGTGGGGGCGCTGTGCGGATCGTTCGCGCGGGGCCGGGCGGACGAACGCAGTGCGATCAGGCATATCGGGAAGCGTCGATGGTACACGATCACCCCACGGTGAATCCGCCGTCGTGACGACGGCAACGCGCCTCACCCCAGCGCGGCACGCTGTCCAGCAACGTCCTGACGAGCGTCGCCTGCCGCGTGACGCCCGTCTTCGAAAAAAATCGCGCGCGGGTGCGAGCGCGCGGTGTGCTTGCTGATCGCGAGCGCGTCGGCCGCTTTCTCGAGTGTCTGCCTGTCGACGAGCGCGAGCGCCAGCGCGGTTTCGGCCGGCGTAAGGTCGAACCGCTTGCGCACGATGCCGTGCGACGCCTGCGACTTGCGTTCGGCATCGCGGATGACGATCGCGCACGCAGGCGGGCGCGGATTGTCGTTCGACCATTCGCTGAGCGGCACCGCGCGGATCGGCACGCCGAGCGGCGGCTTGCCGAACGGGCGCGGCACGGGCGAGCCGCCGGCGGCGATGCGCACGGCTGAACCGGGTCACCGTAACGTATCGGTTCGCGTGCGACATCCCACGAATGAACGTGGCGGATTGCCTTCTGTAAGCTATTTGTGAACTTTCTTGCCGTGGGGAGCCTCTAATCGGCCCTTCAACGCTTCCTGAGGAACATCAGATGATTCGCCAGTCCAGAACGCTGCTCGGCGCGGCCGTCATCGCCGGCAGCACGCTCCTCGCCGGATGCCAGACCGACGCAGTCGCAACCGCGCCGAACGCGGTGCGCGCGGCCGACAGCAAGCCGGTGACCAAGACCGTCCAAGTTGCGCCGCAATCCGCGCGCTGCACGGGCGTCGCGCCGATGGAGTGCCTGCAGGTGCGTAGCAGCCCGAACGAGCCATGGAGCCGGTGGTATGCCGGTATCGAAGGCTTCGCGTACCAGCCCGGCTACCTGTACACGCTCGAAATCGACGAATACCGCGTCGCGCAGCCGCCGGCCGACGGATCGTCGATCCGCTGGGTGCTCAAGCGCGTCGTCGAGCGCCGCCAGGCGAACTGACGGCCGCGCTCACGCCGACGGGCGCGGCGGCGCTGGCCGGCGGTGCGGCCGCATCGATTCGCCGGAACACGACGGACGACAGCAGCGTCACCACGCCCATGCACATGAACGACAGCATGAACCCGTGCGCCATCGAGCCCCGATAGGCGGCGAACAGGTTGACGAGGCCGCCGCCGATCGATACGCCGAGCCCCATCGCCAGCATCTGCATCATCGTGAACAGGCTGTTGCCGCTGCCGGCGTCGGCATGCGACAGCCCCTTCAACGTCACGCCGTTCATCGCCGCGAACTGCATCGAGTTCGCCGCGCCGAACACGATCAGCAGCGCGCCTTCCAGTAGCGGCGCGGGCCGCGCCGACACCAGCGCGAACCCCGCGATCGCGCACCCGACGATCCCCGTATTCACGACCAGGAACGCTGCGTAGCCGAAACGCTTCACGAGCGGCGCGATCCAGCGTTTCGCGATGACGCCCGCGATCGCGGCCGGCAGCATCATCAGCCCCGACTGCAGCGGCGTATAGCCGAGCTGCACCTGCATCAGCAGCGGCAGCATGAACGGCACCGAGCTCGTGCCGATCCGGCACAGCAGATTCCCGAGCAGCCCCGAACCGAAGTTCGGCTCGCGGAACAGCCCGAGCCGGAACAGCGGCTGCGCGCGCCGCCGTGCGTGCGGCAGGTAGGCGAGCGCGCTTGCCAGGCCGAGCACGGCGAGCCCGGCCGCCCACGCGGCGCGATGCGCGGGCATCGGCGGGTCGATCGCGAGCGACAGCGCGATCATCGCGGCCGACAGCAGCGCACAGCCGACGAAGTCGAACGGCGGCGGCTGTTGCGCCTGGTCGTGCGGCAGGTAGCGCTGCACGGCGAGGAAGCCGACCACGCCGACCGGCACGTTGACGATGAACACCCAGTGCCACGAAATCGCCTGCGTCAGCCAGCCGCCGAGCGTCGGCCCGACGATCGGCCCGAGCTGGCCGGCGATCGACACGAATGCGATCGCCGCGACGTACTGTTCGCCCGGCACGCGGCGCAGCACGGCGAGTCGCCCGATCGGCAGCAGCATCGACCCGCCGATGCCCTGCAGCGCGCGCGCGGCGACGAGCTGGCCGAGCGTATGCGACGCCGCGCAGCCGATCGATGCCAGCACGAACACGAGAATCGCGAGCGAGAACACCCGGCGCGTGCCGAACCGGTCGGCCAGCCAGCCGGACGCCGGCGTGAGCATCGCCATCGTCAGCGTATAGACGACCACGACGGGCTGCATCGCGAGCGGCGACGCGTGCAGGCTTTGTGCGATCGAAGGCAGGGCGGTGTTGACGATCGTCGTGTCGAGCGACTGCATGAAGAACGCAGCGGCGACGATCCAGAGCAGCGCGGAGTGTGTGGGTTCCCGGGACATGGCGAAATCGGTGGCGCAAAGGCCGGTGCGGGTGGCGCCTTTACGCGGTTGCGCGGCGCCTGCCGGTCTTCAAGCGCACGATGGTACCGATTCCGATGGTCATCGGGAAGCCGCCTGGAGGCGTTGACTGTCATCGGTAATGCCAATGACAATGCGCCATGCTCAATCCCGTCTGGCTCAACACGTTCGCGACTGTCACGAATTGCCGCAGCTTCACCGAAGCGGGCCGGCAGCTCGGGCTCAACCAGTCGAGCGTCAGCGAACACATCCGTCGTCTCGAAGAGAGCGTCGGCCGACGGCTGTTCGTGCGCGACACGCATTCGATCGCGATGACGGCCGACGGCGAGGCGCTGCTCGTGCATGCGAACGTGATCCTGCAGGCGCTGAACCGCGCGGAATCGCAGTTCCGCAAGCCGAGGCTGCAGGGGCGGGTGCGGCTCGGCGCGCCGGACGACCTCGCGCTCGTCGCGTTGCCGGATGTGCTCGCCGGGTTTCGCGCCGCGCACCCGGACGTCGCGCTGGAGATCACCACCGGCATGACGAGCCGGCTCTATGAAGGGCTGGACGCGGGCGCGCTCGACCTGATGATCGGCAAGCGGCGGCTCGGCGAGCGGCGCGGCACGCCGCTGCTGCGCACGCGGCTCGAATGGGTCGCGCGGCCCGGCACCGTCGTCGATCCGGAGCGGCCGCTGCCGCTCGTGCTGGTCGCCGAGCCGAGCGTGACGCGCGCGATCGTCCTGAACGCGCTGGCGGAGAAGGGAATCGGCTGGGAAGTCGTGTGTTCGAGCAGCAGCCAGCCGGGCTGCATCGCGGCCGCCCGCGCGGGGCTCGGCCTGACCGCGACGTCGCATTATTTGTCGACGCGTGGGCTCGCGCCGCTGGTCAACGGCGACGCGCTGCCCGTGCTGCCCGACATCGAATTCATCGCGCTGGCCGCGAAGCGGCTCAGCCAGCCGGCGCGCACGCTGCTCGAGTTGCTCGAAGCGAGCGACCTGAGCACGCCGGGCGCGGATGCGTAACGGCTCTGCCACGCGCGCGGCGCTCGCATCCGGCGCCCGCGCCGCGTGCCGTCATGCGGCGCGTTTCTGCGAAATCACGAGCAGCGCGCCGTTCTTGTCCTCCAGCACCGCACGGTATTCGTGCGGCCCGGCCTGCACGGGCGCGCGCACCGACGCACCGGCCTTCACGACCCGCGCCATCGCCGCATACAGGTCGTCGTCCTCGTCGACGCGCAGCGCGAGCGCCGCGCGCTCGACGACCGGCGATCGAGTCTGAGCATGGCCGGCTGACCCGGCGATCGCGCAGGTTGCGCTGGTCGGCGTACCCGATACGCGGCTCGGTGAAGTCGGCCACGCGTATGTCGTGCTGCGGCCGGGCGCGCATGCGGACGCCGACGAACTGAACGACTGGGCACGCCGCAACATGGCGAACTACAAGGTGCCGCGGCGTTTCACGTTCGTCGGGCAACTGCCGACGAGCGCGGCCGGCAAGGTGCTGAAGTACCGCCTGCGGGCGGGGACCGAGGCGGCGGCCTGAGCGGCGCCTCGGCACACGAACGGGATGAACGGCAACGGGTTTGCGCGGGGGGCGGTGCGGGTGTTCGGCGGCAGCGGCGGGATCGGCAACGGTCGCCTGCGATCCCGAATGCCTCGACGGATAGGGGCTGCGTTGCGCGATCGACCCGGAGGCGGTGAATGACGCCACCCTGCGCGGGTCCACGCGTGCCGCCCGTCGGCGAATAGCCGTTCGGCCATCTTTTCCGTCGTTCCGATCCGCCTTACTTTAAGGACAGCAGTTCGACGTGTCGGGAGAGCGGCGGAAGCTGGGGGATTCATGCTGGCTGCTGCCGTTGGCCGATGCCAACCACTGTCTTCCATCCATTCATGAGGGTGATAGCAATGCTTGCAATTCACCGTCATGGCGCTATCATTGATAGCAACCTGGATGGAGGGACCGATGGCAAATCTTCTGGTGCGTAACGTGGATGACAGTATCGTTCAGAGCCTGCGCGAGCAGGCTGCGGCAAATGGCAGGAGTGCCGAGGCCGAACATCGCGCCATTCTGGCCGATGCACTCGGCCGGCCGAAGCGAAGGACGTTTGCGCAAGTGCTGATGAGCATGCCCGATGTTGGCGAAGACGCGGATTTCCAACGTGTTCAGGATTCCGGCGAGGTCAGGCGTGTATTTGATTGAAACATTCGATCGTCCGGAAACCCTTGTCGCATAAGGGTGTGTTCAGAATTCGTTAAGAACCCACCTTCAGCCGGTGATGGTTGCGACGCCCACAATCCCGCGGATCATTTCCTCGCGCGCTGGCAGCGTTCCGTAGGATCACTTCGGGAGCGCCATCCGGAAAAATAGGAAGGAGCACTGCGACGTTGATCCAATCATCGAACGGGGCAATGGTCGGTTGAGCGGGTTCAATCGGCGGTATCGGCTGGTCGGGATTACGCTCGTGAGCCTTGATGAACTCTCAGATGCGCCCGACTGCATGCCGCCGAATTTGTTCCGGCCGTTCGTAATTTCCGGCCGTTCGTAGTATTTCTCGATGTATTGATTCGCGGCACGGCGTACTGCAACTGCTTTCTTGCCGGGCACGTCATTTTTAACTGCGATTTCGTAGAGGTGCTGTGAGGGCCGCTGTACTTCGTCCCAAGGAGCTACGTCAAAGTCTCCCATTATTTCCCCTGTTTCAGTGTGCAACCGTGAAGCTTATGCGCAGGCCGAGCGACCGGATGATTTTCTGCATGGTTTCGTAGCGCGGGTGCGCGCCGGGCGTCAGCGCCTTGTGAAGCGCGACGCGGCCGACGCCGGCGGCCGCCGCAACCTTCGTCATGCCGCGCGCCCGTGCGACCGCTGCGACGGCCGCGAGAAACACGTCAGGATTTGGGTCTTCTGCCGCAACGGCGAGGAATTCCGCGACAGCCTCGTCGTTGTCGAGGTAGTCGGCGGCATCGAACTCGGTGTAGTTGGTCATTGGTTACTCCTTCAGTTCGCGCGCCATCTGCACCGCGCGCTTGATGTCCTTCTTCTGCGTCGACTTGTCGCCGCCGCACAGAAGGAGATAGACCACTTCGCCGCGACGGACGTAGTACACGCGGTAGCCCGGCCCGAAATCAATCTTCAGTTCGCAGACCCCTTCGTCGAGCACGCGGTACTCACCGAAGTTGCCGAGCTGCGCGCTGATCAGGCGGGCGGCGATTCGGGCCTTGCCGCGCTGATCGCGCAGGTTGGCAAGCCAGTCGTCGAATTCGTCGGATCGTTGCAAAGTGAGCATGCCGGAATTGTACCCAATTGGGTACACGACGGCAAATCGGATGGTTGGTTCTCCGACCGCCTGTGCACGCGCCGGAAGCATGGAGCGGACCGTTCAGAATCCTTTGGTAACCCCTTGATTTTGCTGGCCGCAAGGCACAGACTTCGGCCGGGTGATTTTTGCCAGAATTTCATTCTCGACAGATTGAAAAAAGGGAATATGCCGAGCGGATCGGGCTACTTGATTGATACGAACGTCATCAGCGAAATCAGAAAGGGAAAGCGCGCGAACGGCGGGGTGCGCGCGTTCTTCCGTGAAGCCGGAAACGACGGCAGCAGCCTTTACCTGTCCGTCGTGACGGTTTCCGAACTACGCCGCGGTGTCGAGATGATCCGCCGCCGCGGCGATATGCAGCAGGCGTCGACACTCGATGCCTGGCTGGCCGCGCTCATGTCCGACTATGCGCCCAACATCCTGCCGATCGACATCGATGTCGGCCAGTTGTGGGGCCACCTGCGTGTTCCGCATCCGGAGCACGCGCTGGACAAGCTGATTGCCGCAACGGCGCTGATCAACGACCTGACGGTCGTCACCCGCAACGTCGGCGATTTCGCGAAGACGGGCGTCCGGCTGGTGAATCCGTTCGACTAGCGTCGCGCGTTCGATCGGAGCGCAGGTTGGCCCCGGGCAGCGCAGAGGGTGCGTCGCGTGCAGCGTCTGCCGTCGGTGCCGAATCGGCACGACGAGCGCAATGCCACGCGCGACGCGTAACGTCAGGCTGCCCTCAACACGCTGCCGGCGTGCTGCCGCATACGGTATTCACGAGCGTCACGATGTTGCTGCTCGTGAACGGCGACGCGCCTTGCTGCTTCACCCCGGGGTCCGTATAACCCCAGCCCGTCACGCCGACCACAACATTGTGCGAGGCTGCATTGCCGAAGGTCGTGCCGGTGAGTGTCGGCGGCATGCCAAGATTGACGAGCCACGGGCCGCCGCTCGACCCCCCGGTCATCAGCGATGCGATGATCGTGTTGTTCGAGTTGCTGGCGGACACGAAACCTTGCGATTCGTCTCGCTCCATGTAGGCGCCGTTATCCAAGGCCACCGGGTAGCCGAGCTGGTCGATCAGCACGAGTCCTGACGGTGTGTAGCTATAGCCGTTCCATCCATAGCCATACCATCCGGTGCGATTGCCCGCATACGATCCGGCTTGCGGCGACAGCACGATCACGGCCACGTCGTCCTGGCAGATCACGCCGGCCTCAGCGCATGGATCGGTGCCGTCGTAATAGGACGTCATGACGGTGGCGGATGCCCCGTTCCACGTACCATAGGGCGCGGTTCCGTTACTGTAGTCCGGAACGAATACCCAGTTCGAATAGAACTGCCGCTGACCGAAATTCGCGACGCAGTGCGCGGCCGTGACGACCACGCCCGGTTCGATCAGGGAGGCAGAGCACAGATAGGTCGCGGTGCCGATGTTGAAGAACAGCTTGCCGGTTGGACGGAACGGATAGTAATACTGCGTATTGTCGCCGTATGCATTCACCTGGCTAGTGGTATACGGCTGATTCGACGATCCGTATTCCTGCGGTTGGACCCCGGACGGACTCAAATCGACCGGCGCGACCAGCTGCACCGGCCTTTGCATGCCGTCTCCAGCGCCGCCTGGCGCATGGCCCGGCACGCCCAGCACTGGCCTGGCGTTGTACATCAGTGAATCCAGCATGGTAGGCGGCGCAACGAGCGGCCTTGGCATCGGCATCGGCAGAGCATGCTTGAAATCGAGTGCGGCAATTTGCAGACCGCGCTCGGGTAATGTGATCTGCGTCACGCTTCCCTGCGTTCTGACCTGCTGGGCCAGCGCGCTGGTTGCGATCAACGAACCGAACGCAACAACAGCGATTTTATCGATCAATTTGCTCATTTGAATCTCCTTTCGAACTTGCGAGTCGTTCTCTGAGATTCGAAATATCTGTCGAACATTGAGACGCCCCTCAGATTGCATGAAAATTATGCCGGGCGAATTAAATGCATTGTGAGGACGTTGCGTGGAAATGCTTCCAATGAACGCTCTTTGTTGTTGCCGAACAATCGAACGGGTGGAGTGGATGGGGTCTTGTTTTTATTGATCGTTTAATGATTTTCGCCGGTCGGAATGCAGTTCGTTCGCCAATTTAATTGCTTGGGGTCGTATTCTGAGAATTCGTTGTAAATCGGCAAAAATGCAATCTTTGTAATTCTGGTTTTGTCTGGACGAAATGGCTGACACATCAAATCTACTCCGTATTAATATTCCGTAAAGCATAATATTATTTAATTTGCGTTATTATTTTTTGTAATTTAAGTGATATTAGATTGATTTAATGGGGCGGTTGTCGGCGGGGTGGAATGTTTTTTGAATAAGTGGTGGATAATTAATCGAATTAAAATTTGCATCGTTTCAAATACACACCGCTCGATTCAATCGCGGGAATCGGTTCGAAAATCGCACGGGAACTCACCGGAATGGTGGCGCGAAGCCGGCGCTGTGCTGTGCATCGTCGTGCCAGCTCACGCTGGTGTCGATCCAGTGCAACGCGGGGATGGCGCGGCTCGGCATCGGGCTGAAGGTTGCGACGCTGCCGGTGATCACGCTTGGCGTCGGGGTCGGCGTCGACTACGGGATCTATCTATACGAACGCCTGCAGCACGACCTCCGCCACGGCGCGACGCTGCCCGACGCATTCGCCGACGCGATGCGCCAGCGCGGCACGGCGGCGTTGTTCACGGCCGTCACCATGTTCATCGGCGTCGGCACGTGGGCGTTCTCCGCGCTGAAGTTCCAGGTCGACATGGGCGTGCTGCTCGCGTTCATGTTCCTCGTGAACCTGTTCGGCGCGGTGTTCCTGCTGCCGGCGCTGGCCGCATGGCTTGGCGTGGAGCGCGCCGAGCGCCGCGTGCCGGCGGCGCAGCCCCGGCAGGCGCCGGCGGCCGCGCCGCCGCCGAAGCCGGCGCACGCATTCGAATCCGGCAATCCGGTGCGCTGAGCGCCGCCACTCATGACCCCGAGCGCGCGGCGGGCCGCCGCGCGCGTCCACCCGGAGACGACACACCATGTCCGCACGCCCCTACAAGATCGAAGCCCAGCCGCTCGTGCAGCGCTACGCGCGCGGCTGGCACTGCCTCGGGCTCGCCCGCGACTACAAGGACGGCAAGCCGCATACGCTGAACGTCTTCGGCCGCAAGCTCGCCGCGTTCGCCGATTCGACCGGCAAGGTCAACATCGTCGACGCGTACTGCTCGCACATGGGCGCGAACCTGAGCCTCGGCACGGTCGACGGCGACAATCTCGTGTGCCCGTTCCACGGCTGGGCCTGGAACGGCGAAGGGCAGTGCGCGTCGATCCCGTACTGCAAGCGGATCCCGCCGAAGGCGCGCATCGGCGCGTGGCCGACCTGCGAGGAAAACAACCTGCTGTTCGTGTGGAACGACCCGGAAGGCAACGCGCCGCCGGAGGACGTTGCGATTCCGCGTCTCGACGTGTGTTTCTCCGACGAATGGTCGGACTGGGTCGTCGACAAGATGGTGATCCAGGCCAATTGCCGCGAGCGGGTCGACAACATCTCGGACGTCGCGCACTTCGCGACCGTGCACCGCGCGCCGATCGACTACTTCGCGAACCTGTTCGAGGATCACAAGGCGACGCAACTGATGGTCGGGCGCAGCGAAAAACTCGGCGGCGACGCCCCGACCGCGCTGTCGACGTATTTCGGGCCGGCCGTGCACATCACGCAGATGACGGGGCAGAGCGGCGGGCAGCCGATCCACTCGGTGCCGCTGAACTGCCATGTGCCGATCGACATGAACAGCTTCGAGCTGCGTTACGGCGTGATCGTGAAGAAGGTGGCCGGGCTGACCGACGCGCAGAACATGGAGATCGCGAACGCGTACGTGAAGGAGGCGCAGCGCGCGTTCTACGAGGACGTCGACATCTGGCACAGCAAGACGCGGATCGACAACCCGCTGCTGTGCGAAGGCGACGGGCCGCCGTACCAGATGCGCGACTGGTATTCGCAGTTCTATCTGGACGTGACGGACGTGCGGCCGACGAGCGTCGCGCGCAAGGCGTTCGAGATGCGGATTCGCGAAGGCGCCGAGCCGCCGGCGCTGCATCACGTGTTCGAGCCGCAGTGAAAACCGGCGCGCCGGCCGAAAAAGGGGCGCGTATGGAAATGCGTGCTGTTGGCCGGCAATGCACGCCGCGCAAGGCGCACGGGGCGGGCGCGCTTGTGCGTCGCGTCAAAATGTCTTGACGAAACGGCCGCTACCGCGTAGTGTCCATGACCGAAGTGTCCAAGAAGTTCGATTGCTCATCATTGGCCGCACTCCGTGCGGCGGTCGTTGGTCTCTCCCTCTTTCGATTCTTTCTGTGCCCGTTGCGGGCGCATGTTCAATTATTCGTCATTTGTATTAAGGAAGTATTTGTGGATACCGGTACCGTCAAGTGGTTCAACGAAACCAAGGGCTTTGGTTTCATTTCCCCGGACAACGGCGGCGACGATCTGTTCGCCCATTTCTCTGAAATTCGCGGCACGGGCTTCAAGACCCTGGCCGAAGGCCAGAAGGTCAGCTTCGAAGTGAAGCGCGGCCCGAAGGGTCTGCAAGCGTCGAACATCACGCCGCAGTAAGCCGCATCGGCAGCGGCCGCCACGCGGTGGCCGCCGCCGAACGGATTGGCGCGCAGGGCGCCGCTTCGGCGGCAGCCGGCGCGTTTCCGATGCGCACGACCGATGCATCGCGGCATCCACGATGCATCGGTCGTGACGCCTCCCTCATCGCATGCGTGTCCGCGTGCGACGCAACGCCTTCGCGAAGCGCCTGCCGTTTCGCGAGCGCATCACCGCTTCAAGCATCAACCCGAGCAGACCGCCGCCATGCCGTAGTAGCCGGCGCGGTCCCGACTTGCGCGGCGCTCATTGCGCCGCCGCCACTGACCGCCCGAACGCCGCAACGCGCCGGGCTCCGATCGCAAGACAGGCCCTGGGCCGGTCTGAACGAACCGATCCCCGGCAGCCTGCCGGCCGCCATCCCTTTGCGGGTACGGCGCCGGACAGATCGCCGCGGCTGCGGTCAATTACCTTGTCTGGAGGAATTGGTTTGGCAAAAGAAGAACTGCTGGAACTGGACGGAATCGTCGACGAAGTGCTGCCGGACAGCAAATACCGTGTCACGCTGGAAAACGGCGTCGTGGTCGGCGCGTATGCGTCGGGCCGCATGCGCAAGAACCACATCCGCATTCTCGCGGGTGACCGCGTGACGCTGGAACTGTCGATGTACGACCTGACCAAGGGCCGCATCAACTTCCGTCACAAGGACGCGAATTCGACGCGTCCGCCGCGCAGCGGCCAGCCGCGCCGTTAAGCGGCAACGATCGGCGCGGGCCCGCAGCACCGCCTCGCCGATCGACTCCCGTCCGGCCGACAAGGCTTGACGAACCGGGTGGACGCACATCGCGTGCCGTTCACCGGCCACCGCCGGCATCGTCATGCCGGGGCGGCCACACCGCCTTTACCGGCCGACGCACGTGCGCAACGCTCAAGCGGCCGCGTCCCGCAGGAAATCCTCGACGATCATCGCGAAGTACGGCGGACATTCCTGCATCGGGTAATGCCCGCAGTTCGGGATCGTCACGAGTCGCGCGTTCGGGTGCCTGGCCAGGAACGTCGCGTGCATCGCCGCTGCGTCGAGCCCCGGATCCTTGTCGCCGACGATCACCAGGAAGCGTGTGGCGAGCCCGCGGATGTCGTCGACGGAATCCGTTCCCGTCAGCATGTCGAGATACGCGAGCCGGCAATCCGGCGCCACGCGCTCGCGGTTCTGCCGCAGTTTCACGTCGGCCCAGCGCGCCGACAATCCTCCCGTCACGAATCGCACGAGCCGGCGAAACGCGTCGTCGTTTTCGGCGGTGCTCGCGAAGAATGCGCGTGCGTCGTCGTTCAGGCGATTGCCGGCCGCCGACACCGGGCACACGGCGATCGCGCGCTTGATGCGCGACGGCGCGTCGGCGGCGAGCCGTTGTGTCGCCATGCCGGTCATCGAATGGCCGATCACGTGAAAGCGCTGCCAGCCGAGACGATCCGCGAGCGCCAGACAGTCGGCCGAGATTTCGTCGACGGTGCAGGCGCCGGTCAGATGGATGGATTCGCCGTAGCCGCGCAGGTCGACGAACACGTACGTGAACGCCGCTTCGTCGAGATACGGCAGCAGCGCCGTGTAGTTCGTATGGTCGCCGAGCCAGTCGTGCAGGACCATCACGCATTCGGGGCCGGTGCCGTGCCGCAGGTAGCCGAGGCCGCTGGCGGGGCTGGAGGCGAGGGTGTCGATACGGTTCATTTCAAGCGTTTCCTTTTGGTTGGAGGAACCAAAACGAAACGCCCTCCCGGCGGACCGGGAGGGCGTCTTGAAAGTGGCTTGATCGTATCGAGCCGAACGGCGAAAGTCAACGTTCGGCGCTCCATCCTGCCCGAAACGTCGATGCGCTGCGCATTGACCCGGTGGTTGTCGTCCGACCGTAGCGCCGCGATCGGCGCCACGACGATCGTCGCCGCGTGCGCGTTCGTGAAGGACGGTTACGAGGTGCCAGGCGGCGTGTTGCTCGCGGGCATGCCGGGGCGCGTCGTGCGGCGGCTGAGCGATGCGGAGATCGACGCGAAGGCGAACGGCGCGCGGATCTATCAGCAACTGGCGGCGGACTGCCTGAGGACGATCAGGCGGATCGACGGGTGAGTGGCGGGCATCCGGGCGACCCAGGATGCGACGGATTGCCGGGCAGGTTGCCGTTGCCGTAAGATCGGCACAGGCTTTCCCACCGGCATCCGCGTGACATGAAAAAGAACGTCCGTTTGAGGTTCACAGTCATTGCGTCGGCTTTTGCCGTCTACAGCGTCTATATGCACATCCAGCAGTTCATCAGTGGCTGCGTGTGGGTCAGGGGCCATCAGCGCTGCAGTTTCGAAAACGGCGCGAATTTCGAAGGCTGGATGGATCTCGACCTGATGATCGCCTGCTGCTGGGTCGCGGCGGCTGCGGTGGGCTGGATTTCCGTCGTACAGGCCGCGAAGAAGCCGGGTTGAAGGATGGCGCTTCTTCCGCGCGATAGCGATTGCTGTCAATCCGTGACAACGCGCATCGGTGAAGCATCGCCGCGATAGTCCGTGCTGCATGCGGATCCTCGCGCCGCAGGCGCAACCGGCCAACAGGTTCGGGATGCTTTCGATCGTCGATGCATTGGTCGGCGCAGACGCCGCTGCGGGCCTCGATCGCCATGCGCCGCCATCGGCGGTCGTTGTGCTAATTCCTTCCGTGCCCGGATAATGATCCGGCGTCGCGCACGCCGCGCGAGGGGAGGTTCCCATGCAATTTCCGACGGGGTCGGTGGTCGCGCTCAGTTCGGCCGCCGCGACGATGTTTTCGATGGGGATGCTGTTTCTCGGCTACTGGGGGTTGCACGAGCCGCTGCCGTGGCGGTTCGGCGACTACGTCGTGATCCTGCCCGCGCTGGCCGGCTTCGCGTGCCTCGCCAGCGTGCCGTTTCTCGCGACATCGCCGATGAAAGCACCCGACGACGAGGCGTGGATGTTCGTCGCGCGGCGCGTGTTTCTGTGCGGCGTGGGTGCGGTGTGGTGCGCGATCGTCGCGTCGCTGTTCGTGTGAGATTCATGCGGGAGTGGGTGAGCCGGCGCTCGCCGGTGCGGCCCCGCGTGAGCGTGTCGAAACGTCTTGCGTGTGTTCTTGACACACGGGTTTCAAGCGTCAACTCGGAGCGTCGTGACGGTTTCGATTTCCCCGTGCATCGCACGACGCGATGGCGCCAGGGGCGGGACTGCGTCTTTCGTCACACGATGCTACGTAACGCACGGCCCGCGTTACGCCCGTGTTACCCGGGACGCGGGGCTTGATCGCAGGGGTGGGGCCGAGTGCGGATCTCATGCGTCGCGGCCCGGATGTTCGTTGGAGTGCGGTAGTCCGGTGTGTGTGAAGCCGTCGTTGATGCCGATCGCAATGGCACGATAGATGCTTGTCAGGATGATCGAGCTGAAAAGCGAACGGGGCTTCCATGCAAAATCATTTCATCAAGGCGAATGCTGCGGTCGCCGCCATTGCCGCGGCTTGCGCATTGGCTGCGTGCGGCGGCAGCGATGTCACATCGCCGACGCCGGGCGGTAACAACGTCGGAACGACAAGTACGAGCGGGACCAGCGGCACGAGTGGGACCAGCGGCACGAGTGGAACCAGCGGCACGAGTGGAACCAGTGGCACGAGCGGAACCAGCGGCACGAGTGGAACCAGTGGCACGAGCGGAACCAGTGGCACGAGCGGAACCAGTGGCACGAGCGGAACCAGTGGCACAAGCGGAACCGGCGGTACGAGCGGAACCAGCGGCACCCCAGGCACCAACGGCATCATCAGCTCCGTCGGCGCGGCCGTCATTGACGCGGGCGTCACGATCAGCGGCGTGAGCCCGCCTGTGGGCAAGGGCGTGACCACCGGCCTCGGCGATACGGTCACGGGCGCCGGCACGATCATCCGCGACACGACGAACGCCGTGAGCAACGGCATCGGCCAGATCGGCTTCACGGCGAACCCCGTCGGCACGACGGTCGCCGGGCTTGGCACCATCGTCGGCTCGGTCAGCAACCCGGTCACCGGCCTCGGCGAAACGGTGAAGGCGCTCGGCACCGGCCCGCTGTCGCCGTTGGCGCCGCTCACGACGCCGGTCGGCGGCCTGCTCGACACCGTGGCCGGTGGCATCACGACGGGCGGCACCACGCTCGGCTCGGCGCTTTCGTCGGGCCCGGTCCAGCAGACGACGCAGGCGATCAGCACGGCGATCACGCCGCTCGTCACGACCGTCGGCCAGGTCACGCAGCAGGTCGGCACGGCAACCGGCCTCGGACAGCCGGTCGCCGGCCTGCTCGGGCAGATCGGCGGCGCGATCACGTCGGCGGGATGGAAGGTGACGTCCACGTCGCCCCAGCCGCTGGTCGGTGGCGTCGGCGGACTCGTTCGCGCGGTCGGCAACACCGTGACCAATGTGGGCGGCCTTGTGAACCCGAGCGGTGCGAACGGCGCGGTGCCGGTCGCCGGCCTGGTGACGAGCGTGGTCGGCGGCATGCCGGCGACCGTCCACGACGGTTCCGCGACCGGCACGGGCGGCGGCTTGCCGCTGGGTGGTCTCACCAATCCGCTCGCGCCCGTGACGGGGCTGGTGGGCGGCCTGCTTGGCGGCCTGGCCGGCAAGTAGGCGATCGGTTCCGATCGTCACGGCGGCAACCGGCCAAGTGAACTTTGGCCTCCGGTTACCGCCGGCCAGGATTGCTGGATGATCCCGTGCGGGAAGCGGATCGGACGGGGCTGCTCTATGCGTCAATCGCGAACGACATCGCGCTGCGATGGCGGTCGCGCCAGCCCGCGTGCGGGCAGCGGCGTCGACATCACGATCGACGTGCGTGTTTCGCCGTACAGGTTGATGCGTTCGATCAGTTGTTCGAGATGGGTCATGCTGATCGCGGCGAGCCGCATCATGTACGAGTCCGCGCCCGTCACGTGATGGCATTCGACCACTTCGGGAATGGTCTCCAGCAACCGGAGGAATTTCGCTTTCGCCGGCTGCGGCACGGTGATGCCGATCAGCGCGCCGACCGGATAGCCGGCCGCGGCAGGATTGATCCGGGCCGTATAGCCCTCGACGACCCCGGCCGCTTCAAGCCGCTTCACGCGCTCCGTCACCGCCGGCACCGACAGGTGCACCTGGCGCGCCAGCTCCGTGTAGCTGATGCGACCGTTGGCCTGCAACAGCGTCAGTACCTTCCAGTCCAGATCGTCCATCGCGGCGGGATTTTTTAAGGCGGAGTGACCATTTTTCCTTAAAAACCGCATTCAGCGATGACGGGACTTTCCCTACGATGCCTGTTCAACCCGTTGCATCTCGCAAGGAGCAGGCGATGCTGTTCATCAAATCCGTCGTGATGGGGCTGTCGATCGCGGTGCCGGTCGGGCCGATCGGCATGCTGTGCATCCAGCGCAGCCTGAGCCGCGGTTTTCAGGCGGGATTCGCGACGGGCGTCGGCGCCGCGTGCGCCGATGCGATCTACGGCCTGCTCGGTGCGCTCGGCATCGCGGGCATCGCCACGGCATTACCGATGCTGACCGTCGGCCTGAAAATCGGCGGCGGCGCGTTTCTCGTATGGCTCGCGTGGACCATCGCGCGCCAGGCGCCGGCCGCGTCGACCGTGCAACGCGACCTGCCGCGCACGACCGTCCTGCGCGATTTCGTGACGACGTTCGGCCTGACGCTGTCGAACCCGATGACGATCCTGTCGTTCGTCGGGATCTTCGCGGCGCTCGGCCCGCTGTCCGGGGCGCGGGAGGGGGCGATGTGGCCGGCCGTGGCGTTGATGGTCGCCGGCGTGTTCATCGGTTCCGCGACGTGGTGGCTGTGCCTGAGCGGTACGACCGCCGCGCTGCGCACGAAGATGTCGTTCGCGTTCATGCACGGGCTGTCGCGCGTGTCGGCCGCGGTCATCGCGGTATTCGGCGTGATTCAGGTCGTCGCGGGCGTGCGTGGTGTCGTTTAGGTCGATGCGTCGCGCGTATCGCGTATCGCGTATCGCGTCGTGACCGGATGCGTCGAATCAGGTCATCGAGCGTCCCGACATCGAGGACAGCACGCGGCCATCCCCGGAGGGAGAGATTACGCGGCAGGCCGACGCAGCATTGCCAGCAACACGCCGAACCCGATCATCAGCGAACCACTGGCCCGGTTCAGCCACGTGAAGCCCTTGGGGTTCGTCGCCAGCGAGCGCAGCCGTGCGCCGATCACGGC
Organism: Burkholderia sp. BCC0405; assembly: GCF_902833075.1. Taxonomy (NCBI): domain Bacteria; kingdom Pseudomonadati; phylum Pseudomonadota; class Betaproteobacteria; order Burkholderiales; family Burkholderiaceae; genus Burkholderia; species Burkholderia sp. BCC0405. The sequence goes on along the minus strand of NZ_CADFEO010000011.1, from coordinate 65,388 downwards.
GTAGGTCACGATGGCCACGAGTTCCAGCATCAGGAACGTCGCGCCGAGGGCGGTGAAGCTGAGGGTGTAGTGCGTTCGGTCGACGAACTGGGGAAAGAATGCCGTAAAAATCAGAATGGCCTTCGGATTGCCGGCCGCCACATAGAATTCCTGTTTGCAGTGCTTCACCAGCAAGTCCGCCCGGTCCTTCCGGGCCACCGCCGGCTCCGTCTCGACGACAGGCTGTTCGGCAGGCTTCGAACGCAGCAACTTGATACCTAGCCAGACGAGATAGGCTGCACCGCCGAACTTCAATACCGAAAACAAGGTTTCGGAAGCGAGCAGCAATGCGCCGAGGCCGAACCCGGTTATCGCGATCATGATGGCAAACGCCGCGAGACGCCCGAACGACGCGGTCACGGAATGCAGCACGCCGTTGCGTGCCCCGTTGGACAGCGAAAGGACGTTGTTCGGTCCGAAGGCCATATTGAGCGCAAAGCAGGCCGGCAGAAACAGCAGGTAGGTATGCAATGACATGTCGTGAATTTTCGTGGTTGTTTGCCGCAGTTTACAACGGCGAAAGCGGCCCCGCGATCCCGCTCGATGCGCGTTCAGTCGCCATGTTCGTGACGATCACCCCAACTCGAACGACGTCACCCCGAAGACGCGATCGATTGCAATCGCCGGCGCGTCTTTCGTGTACATCCGGGCGGTTTCGAAGACGCTCGTCATGCCGTGCCGTTCCGCCAGCGCGACGGCCGCAGGGTTCGTTTCCGGTACGTCGAGCACGATGACCTCGCCGGGCACGCGCGCCGCCAGCGCACGAAATATCCCGGTGGCGACGCCGGCGTCATCGGCGAAGAGCGGGCCGATCTTGCAGCCGGCCTTGCAACGGCGCACGACACCGTAACCGGCGATACGGCCGGCGTCGACTGTCGCGAGCGCAAACGCATCCGGCTGCGCGATCCACGCGGAAACGAAACGCTCGCGCGCTGCGGGAAAACACTGGCGATCGTAAGCGAGCAATGGCTCGAACGGCACGTCGGCCGCTGCCGCCACATGCGCGCACCCGATGCCGTCCACGCGCCCCTGGTAGCGGATGTTGCGGTACGCGAGCCGGAACCCGGACTTCCGGTAGTTCGCCTGCTGGGCGACGACCCCGTCGAGCCCGATGTTGCGGTCTCCAAGGTAATGCATGCCGTGCTGCCAGATTCGCATGCCGAAGCCTTTGCCCCGAAGCCCGGGTTTGACGATGTAGAGGCCGATGAAGCCGAAGCGTTCGTCGTAGGCGACGGCGGAAAGGCACGCGACCGGCTCGCCGCGCCAGACGCCGACGAAAAAACCGGCAGGATCCGCTTCCCTGAAACACGACGGATCGTGCAGGCCGGGGTTCCAGCCTTCCGCAGCCGCCCATTCGACCGCCATGGCGACCTCGTCGGCCGACATGGTGCGCACGATGAAGTCTTCGCGTTGATCCATGGTTCGCCCCAGTCGCGGCGTAGAGGATTGCCGCGTCGCGTTACGGGATGGGCTGGGCATCGGGGAGGCGCCGGCAGGCGAACCCGTGGCTGCCGAACGAGTCATCATAATCCTCCCGAGAGCGGAAAGGTGACGCCATGTCGTCGCGGGATGCCTGGTGTTGGTCGAAGGGGATGCTTGTGGCGGCGCCCGGCGAATGTTCGGAATCAGCTGTGGAGCCGGCGTCGAGATTGTTTGGATCCGTGGTGCGCTGGAATTGGCTCGTATCGGCCATTTTCAGTCACTCGACATGGTCGTATAGTTCGTTGACAATCAGCTTTTCCGAAGTTGGTCGCGCTTGTTAAAAACAAGTCAACGGTATGTGTTTCAGTCGGCGCTATCGACAGCGATCGGCACCAGAATTACTCCGATCGCCATGCGGATGAGAAAAGCCGGAACAGGAGCAAGAATGCATATTGGCACATCGGCGTCCAGCGCCCGTCGCGTAGTGTTCGGCGTCGCCATGGCACTGACATTGTCGTGGTTCACCGCTGCGCAAGCGCAGAGCTGCGCACCGGATAGCGTGGCGCGCGAGTGCTTGCTGCAGCGTAGTCAAGATGAATTTCAGCAAGCAGACGACGAATTGAACCGCACTTACCAAAAGGTTTTGAAGTTGATGTCTCGGCCACGTGACGAGTACGTCAACTATCCGGTACTCAAGGTGAAATTTGTCGAGGCTCAGCGGCAATGGGTTCGTTTTCTGGGCAACGAGTGTACCGCTTGGTATCTGATAAACGAGGCGGGCGAAGATCGCAATCTTGATCTACTGACTTGCGAAATCGACAGAACGCGTGATCGTACGCGTGAATTAAACGCGTGGTTTAGGCAAGTGAGTCACGGTTAGCGTAGCGCTAGTGTTGTGAGTTAGAAATTCGGTGAATAAATTGCCACCTGTCGTAGTGTTTGGTGAATGCACGAACACGACGAGGCGGCGATGGGCGGACGACCGAAGGTGAGTGAATCGGAGCGCGATCGACTCACGGCCCTGACGATGCGACGTAAGGCGGCACAGGCGTTGGTATTGCGAGCGCGGATCGTGCGGGCCTGTACCGACGGCATTGACAACAAGACGGTCGCGGCGAAACTGCGGATCACTCAACAGACCGTCTCGAAGTGGCGTGGGCGTTACGTGATGCATCGGTTGGACGGTCTGCTCGACGCGCCGCGTCCGGGTGCACCCAGATCGATCGACGACGCACGAGTCGATGCCGTGATTGCGAAAAGAAGTTGGAGTCCATACCCAAGGGCGCGACACACTGGAGTACGCGCACGGTGGCCCGGGAGATGAGCCTTTCGCAGACGGCAGTGTCGCGAATCTGGCTTGAATTGAATCGTTTCGGCTATGAACGGACCTTCAACAGACGGATATGGAACGTCGACTATCTCTTGCCATGAGACCCCATTGATGATGCCTCGGTTTGCGGGGTGTCTGATGGATCGCAAACCAAAGCCAACTATTTTCTAAGGACCACGATGGCATCGCACCGAAGAAGGATTCATCTCATCCTGCGGTTCATCAGCTTCACTTGTGTTGCAGGCACCTTTAGCGCAGCAAATGTGCTGGCTATGGAGCCCGGTGAATATTTTTATGTTGAAGGTGGTCACGAGCACGGAAGGCTGGTTGTTAAAGACGGTAACTTTACAATTGACACGATTGGTGCAAACGACCATACATGCTCGCTAACAGGCTCGATCAAAGAGAATACGGGCGTAGTGAGTGATGGCGGCGAAACATGCCGCCTTGCTTTCTCGGAAAAACAGAGGGCTTTGCAAGTCACCTCGAGCGACACCGAAGCTTGCCGATCGTATTGTGGTGCGCGAGCATGGTTCGACGGGCTGTATCGAAAGCCGCCCGCGGCATGTACCGATCGTGCGCGCACGGGACGCATCAAAGAGGCGCGGGCAGCGTACACGAGGAAGAGCTATGATGCAGCGGCTACGGTTTTCACGTCGTTGATCGACCAATGTTCGATCTACATGAATTGGATCGAAGTCGATCGGGTGCGCAGCGAACTTGCTGTGACCCATTACCATCTGGGCGACAAGACGAAATGCCTCGAGACACTTGCGCCGACGAGAGCAATGCAGAACCTCGACGATGACGACACTTTCGGGCTGCCACCTGCCAATGTGATTGACTATCAGTCGACAGCCAGGACAATTCTGCACAATGCGGCGCTATGCCGATGATCAACGTTGGTTTGAGGGGACACCCGCTGCGCGTCAACTATTTGAGCGTTGCCCGCTGATCTTACAGGGGCCAAATGCTTCGACTCATCCTTTGAATGGCGGTTTTGGGCAAATCTGAGGGGCTGCTTCGGGTCGAAATCACCCGTTCCACCGCCCCGATACCCCAAGCCCCGAATGCCGCATTGCCCCCCAGGCCCTGCCGCACACCGCGCCAAGGCCTCCCCGTCAACGTGTCAGAACGTGTAGCTGATCTTCCCGAACGCCGTCCGCCCAAGCGTGTTGTACCCGTACGCGGTCATATACTGCCGATCGAACAGATTCGACACCGTCGCCGACACGGTCAGGTGCGAATTGATCCGGTATGACGCACGCAGCCCGACCGTCAGATACGAAGGCAGATAGGTCGAGTTCGCCGGATCGTCGAACGTCGTGCCGCCGTAAAGCAGCGACGCCCCGGTGCTCAACGCATGCAGGTGCAGTTCGTCCCACGTGTGATCGATGTTGAGGCTGACCGTCTGGCGCGGCCGGCGGTTGAGCCACGAGTCGTTGGTCTCGTCCTGCGGATTCAGGATCCCGACCGCGAGGCTTACCGGCGTCGAGCGGCCGATCGTCCCCTTGTACGACAGGTCGATCCCGCGAATATGCGCGCGGCCGATGTTGATCGGCGAGAACGTCGCCGGGTTGTACGCGATCAGGTTGCTGACGCGCGTGTCGTAGATCGCGGCCGTGAACGTGCCGTACGACGTGTTCGCGTCGATCGCGGCCTCGACCGAATTGCTGCGCTCGGGGCTGAGATTCGGATTGCCGTAGCCGGGGTAGTACAGGTCGTTGAACGTCGGCAGCCGGAACGCATTGCCGTACGACACGCGCGCCGTGTACACCGGCGTGATCGCCCACGACAGCGCCGCGTTGCCCGTATTCACCGACTGCCCGGCGATGATTTCATGACGCCCCGCGAGGAACATCGTCACGCTGCCGAGCGTCGCCGACTGATGCAGCGAGAACGCCGAATCGTTGCGCGTCGGCACGCCGTTTGGAATATCGATCGGCAGGAATGCCTGCTCACGCGTGAAGTCGTACGCGAGCTTGGTTTCGCCCGACAGCGGCAGCCCGAACAGATGGAACCCGCGCTCCTGATGCGTCAGCGACGTCGACGTGCTGATGCGCTGCGAATTGATCTGGTCGGTCGGGATGGTCGGATCGTTCGCGTAGATGAACTCGCGATCGTTCGAATACCCGAACGACTGGTCGAACTGCGTGTCCGGCGTGATGTCGAGATGGAACGCGATACCGGTCGTCAACTGATGATCGAGCTGGCGGTCGCCACCGCCGAGATTATCGAACGACAGATCGGACCGGTGATACAGCGCGAACGTCGAGATCGACCAGTTGTCGCGCGCGTAGCCGAGGCGCGCATCGAGATCCTGCGCGTGGTACGGGTTGCGGCCGTCCTCATGCCCGTACGCGAAAGGCCGCGTCGAGTCGATGCCGGCCGTGTTGTACGAGTGCAGGCCGAGCGAGTACGTGAGCCCGCCGAGCGCGGCGAGCGGCCCGGTCGACGGCACCGTGCCCGACGTGCGCAGCTGCGTGTCGAATGTCTTGTTCGACCCGCCGCCGAACGACACGGTGGTCTGGTTCGGCTGGTTGGCCGCGCGGCGGGTGAAGAGCTGCACGACACCGCCCATGGCATTGGCGCCGAACGACGCGGCGGCCGGCCCCGAGATCACTTCCACGCGTTCGAACGCTTCGGTCGGCAGATCCGCCCACGGCGCGATGCCGGTGGTCGACGAGCCGATCCGGATGCCGTCGATGAACACGGCGACCTGGCTGGCCGACGAGCCGCGGATGCTGACCGACGCGGATGAACCGGGCCCGCCGTTCTGCGAGACCGTCACGCCGGGCAGCGTTGCAAGCGCCTGCGTGATGCTCGGGTCGCTCGGCGACAGCCGGTCGAGATCGGTGCGCGTGAGCACCTGGGTCGTCGCATAGCGCTGGTCGAACGACTCGGGCAGCCGACGCGTGTCGGTCACGTTGATTGTCGGCAGGTCGGCGCTTTCGGCGGCCGGGGCCGGTTGCGAAACCGCGGTGTCGCCGGCTGCGTGGGCGAGAGGCGAGAGGAGCGCGGTCGCGGCGGACGTGGCAAGGAGGTGTCGAATCTTCATCTGGCTGTCGCTGTTGTCGGGCTGCGCATGCGTCGATCGTGGGCGGGCGGCGGGCAGCACCGGTTTTGTTATCGGTGATCGGGTTATCGCGCGACCGGGCCGGGCAGGCCGTTGTCGCGGGCGTCGGCGCGGCGCATGCCGGCTGACGCGATCGAGAGCGAGCGGCGCGCGCGTGCGGGCGGGCCGTGCATGCCGGCGGCGTGCCGGCGCGAGGCTTCCGGTGCAGAAGCGGATGCGGTAACGGTGGACATCGGGCGGATCCTGAGGTCGGGCCGTCCATGCAACGGGCACCGCCAAAGGCGGTGTTGGCGCATCGGGACACCCCGCCCGGTGCGGCTGCTTGGACCTCGGGTCGATGGCAGGTCTCCTGGCTCGCGGGTCCTGATTCGTGCCAGCCTTCCCGGTTTCCCAGTGGCATGCGGTGGCACGGATTCGCCGCTCACAGTTGCGGGGGCAGCCGCAGATTCGAGGCGCGGCCTCTCCTGCGTTCCCTTTTGATCCCGTTCCCGGGAACCATCAGCGCGCAAGGGTAATGGGCACGTCGGCGGCGCGTCAATCGTTCGTGTGCGTGCTGCCCGGAATGCGCGCGAATGGCAACGGTTCCTTTCCATCTCCTTTCCAGCCGGTGCCGAAACGTGTATTGAAATGCGTTCAAGTCTGATGAATGGCGGCGGGATTACGCGGACGGAGGCGCCGGTTGCGCGGGCCACGGGCCGTCCCACGGCGGCGACTCGCCGAACGCCTCGACCAGATAGTCGACGAACCGGCGCATCTTGAGCGACACGTGGCGCGCACTCGGGTACACGGCCTGAATCGTCAGCGCCGTCGCGTGATAGTCGGGCAGCAGCGCGACGAGTTCGCCGCGCGCCAGATGGCCGCCGAACACGAAGGTCGGCCCGTAGGCGACGCCCGCGCCGGCCAGCGCGGCCGCCAGCAGCATCTGCATGTTGTTGGCGGACAGCCGGCAGGCGCCGTCGATCGCATGCGCACGGTTGTCCGCATCGACGAGCGTCCAGTCGCCGGCCGACACGGCTTCGCTGAACGCGAGCCGGTGCGCGCGCCGCAGGTCGTCGGGCGTGTGCGGCGTGCCGTGGCGCGCGAGATACGCGGGCGACGCGCACACCGTCATGCGGCACGGCGCGATGCGCCGCGCGACGAGCCCCGAGTCGGGCAAGCGCCCGATCCGGATCGCGAGATCCGCGCCGATGCTCAGCAGGTCGGCATAGCGATCGTCGAGCAGCACCTCGACGTCGACGCCCGGATGCGCGTCCAGGTAGCGCGCGACCACGTCCCCCAGGTGCATCGAGCCGAACGTCACGGGCGCGGCGACGCGCAACACGCCGCGCGCGACGCCCTGCGAGTCGCTCGCCTCGCGATTCGCTTCGTCGAACGCCTCGAGTATCCGCTTGCAGCGGTCATAGTACGTATGGCCGACCTCCGTCAGGCTGAGGCGGCGCGTCGTGCGTTGCAGCAGCCGCGCGTTCAGCTCGGCTTCGAGCGCGCTCACGTACTTGCCGGCCATCGCCGGGGACAGCCCGTAACGCCGCGCCGCCGCCGCGAGGCTGCCCTCGTCGACGGCCGCCACGAACACGCCGATGCAGGTGAAGCGGTCCATGAACCCTCTCCTCGATTCGATAGCCCGATTATCGACTGCACGTCGCGAATCGCCAATTATCAAATCCGGTGCCCGACTCTACGATGACGTCACGGTCGAACGCGGGCCGGGCCCGGCCGGGCGAAGGCCGCGTTCCACCTTTCTTCATCAGGTTTTGACGGAGCGATCATGGCAACGGACATTCACGCAAACGGCATCCGGATTCGCGTCAGCGAACAGGGGCACGGCGAAGTGGCGCTGGTTTTTCTGCATTACTGGGGCGGCTCGTCCCGCACCTGGCGATTCGTCGCGGACGAACTGTCCGACGCATACCGGACCGTCGCGACCGATCATCGCGGCTGGGGGCATTCGGAGGCGCCTGAAGCCGGCTACACGATCGCCGACCTGGCCGACGACGCGCAGGGCGTGATCGCCGCGCTCGGCCTGAAGCGCTACGTGCTCGTCGGCCATTCGATGGGCGGCAAGGCCGCGCAGTTGCTGGCGTCGCGCCGGCCGCGCGGGCTCGAAGGCGTCGTGCTGGTCGCGCCGTCGCCGCCGTCGCCCATGCAACTTCCCGACGCGCAGCGCGCGGGCATGGCCGGCGCATACGATACGCGCGAGTCGATTGGCCAGCTGGTCGATCATGTGCTTGCCGGCAGCCCGCTCGAACCGGCCCGCCGCGAGCAGGTGATCGAGGACAGTCTGCGCGGGGCGCCGCAAGCGAAATTCGCGTGGCCGAACATCGCGATGCGGGAAGACATCACCGCCGAGGTTGCGTCGATCGACGTGCCGGTACTCGTGATCGCCGGCGAGCGCGATCAGGTGGATCGCGTCGACACGCTGCAGGCCGAACTGCTGCCGAGAATTCCGCGAGCGCGTTTCGAGATCCTGCCGGGTGTCGGCCACCTGTCGCCGCTGGAAGCGCCGGCCGCGGTCGCGGGGCTGATCCGCCGTTTCGCCGACGGGTTGGCTCACGCAGCGCGTACGCCGGAGCAGGTGCCGGCTGCATTCGACACGGCGTTCAACGCCGGCGACGCCGACGCGGTCGTCGCGCTGTTCAGCGACGACGCGACGATGCGGATGACGAACGGCGAGATCGTCGCCGGCGATCGCGAGGCATTGCGGTCGCAATTCGCCGCGCTGCTGGCCATGCGTCCGCGGATCGTCAATCGGGTGCGCCGCACGCTCGTCAGCGGGGACGTCGCGCTGGTGCTGCTCGACTGGACGCTCACGATCGCGCGTCCGGACGGCATGACGCGGACCGAAACCGGTACGGCGACGCAGGTGATGGCGCGAAGCGCGGGCGGCGGCTGGACGCTGCGCATTTCGAATCCGCTGGGGCTCGGCTGAACGGGAGCGGAACACGTGGCCGTGCGCCACGACTCGGTCGTGCGCGTGCCGACCGACGTCAGCCGGCCGGAAGCCGTCGACGCGTTGGCGCAGGCCGCCAGGCGGCGCTTCGGCGGTGTCGACCTGCTGTTCAACAACGCTGGCGTGATGGCGACCGGTTTCACCTGGGAAATCACGCCGGAACGCTTCGAGCGCAGCTTCGCGATCAACGTGCACGGCGTGCTGAACGGGATCCGCAGCTTCTTGCCAGGGATGCTCGAGCGCAACGTGCCGGCGCGGGTCGTGAATACCGCGTCGGTCGGCGGGTTCCTGCCGAGCCCGCTGATGTCGCCTTACTCGGCGACGAAATTCGCGGTGGTCGCGCTGACGGAATCGCTCTATGGAGAACGGAAGATGTTGGGTGCGCCGGTCGTCGTGTCGTTGCTCGCGCCGGGCCCCGTGCAGTCGGGCATCTTCAACGACCCGTTCGGCGCGGCGCACGACCGGCCCGAAGTGCGCGGTTTCGTCGATACGATGCGCGCGATGCTGAACGCGCACGGGCTCACGCCCGACGCGTTCGCCGAGCGGGTGTTCGACGGTATTCGTGAAGGGCGCTACTGGCTGATTCCGCAACCGGAGACGATCGTCGGCGCGCTGCAGCGGCGCACCGACGCCATTCTCGCTTCACGCGATCCGTCGCTGCCGTCGTTGTGAGGGCCGGGCGCGGCAGCCGCGCCCGGCGCACGCCGTCACATGTGCATGCCGGAGTGCGTGCGGCCGCTCGGGTCGCCGCCGCGATCGGGGGGCGTATTGTTCTGATCGATTTTCGCGAGCACGAAGCCGGCGTGCGGCAACGCGGCGGGCGAGCGGTGCGTCGCCTGCGCAACGGCGTCGTGCGGCGACGCGGCGGAGAAACCGGATGACGTCGCGCCCGGTTGAGCGAACGCCGAAAGGGAAGCGGCCGCCAGGGCGGCGGCGACGATCGCGTGCGATTTCATGGTGGCTCCTTCACGACTGACTACGGGACAACCTAATCAGTCTAGGGCGCGAAACTTAACGCGACGCGAAGGCGTGATGCGGCGCGCATGACGGAATGTTCATGCGCGCCGCGACGCTCATGCCGGCGCCGACACCAATGCGCAGAAGTTCTCGAGATCGACGTTGCCGCCGCTGACCACCACGCCCACGCGCTTGCCCTGCAGCGCGTCCTTCATCCGTCGCACCGCGGCGAACGACAGGCAGCCGGTCGGCTCGACCACAATCTTCATACGAGTGGCAAGGAAGCGCATGCAGTCGACCAGTTCCGCATCCGTCGCGGTCAGGATGTCGTCGACGTCGCGCCGGATGATCGGGAACGTCAGGTTGCCGAGATGCTGCGTCTGCGCGCCGTCGGCGATCGTGCGCGGCGTGTCGATATGCACGATCGTGCCGGACCGGAACGATTGCTGGCCGTCGTTGCCGGCTTCCGGCTCGACGCCGTACAGTGCCGCGTGCGGCGACAGCGCGCGCGTGGCGAGCGCGGTGCCCGACAGCAGCCCGCCGCCGCCGAGCGGCACGAATACCGCATCGAGCGGGCCGACTTCGTCGAACAGCTCCTTGGCCGCCGTGCCCTGGCCGGCGATCACGTCCGGGTGGTCGTAGGGCGGGATCAGCGTGAGTCCGTGCCGCGCGGCGAGATCGCGCCCGATCTGTTCGCGATCCTCGGTGTAGCGGTCGTAGGTCACGACGTTGCCGCCGTAGCCGCGCGTCGCGGTCATCTTCGCGGCCGGCGCATCCTGTGGCATCACGATCGTCGCGGGAATGCCGAGCATGCGCGCGGACAGCGCGATCGCCTGCGCATGGTTGCCGGAAGAGAAGGCGACGACGCCGTTGCGGCGCTGCTCCGCGTCGAAACGCGACAGCGCGTTGAACGCGCCGCGGAACTTGAATGCGCCCATGCGCTGCAGGTTCTCGCACTTGAAGAACACTTGCGCGCCGAGCGCTTCGTCGATCGTCCGCGACGTCATCACCGGCGTGCGGTGCGCATGGCCCTCGAGTCGGGCCGCGGCGGCGGCAACGTCGTCGTAGGTGGGGAGAGTCGGAGAGTTCATGGGATGCCCGGTGGTCGTAAGAATCGGTCAGCAGGAAAGCCGCGCGGGTATCGCGCGTGGGTCATTTCGCATCGTTGTAGACGGTCGCGCGCGAGACGCCGAGATGCTGCGACACGATCTCCATCGCGCGGCGTACTTCGAGGAAACCGTCGGCCTTCAGTGTCTGCATCAGTTCGCGGCGCTGGTCGGTCTTCAGTTCGCGCGGCGTCGTCGCGAGGCGCATCGCGAATGCGTCGATGCGTTGCCGGATCGCATCCGCGCCGGCGGGGTCCAGCGTTTCCGCAACCGCTTCGCCGTCCGTGCTGCAGAACTGGTTCAGCATGCCCTGGAAACCGCGGAACAGCGTGACGTCGGCATTCAGGCACAGCGCGGCCACATAACGGCCGGTCGAATCCTTGATGCCGATCGACGTGCTTTTCGCGGTGCGGCCGTCGGCGAAGCGGTTCGGGTAGTTCGCGAGCACCGGCGGGAAATCTTCGTCCGCGATGCGGGCGAGGCCGAGCTCGGTCGCGGGATCGCCGACTGCGCGCCCCGACAGGTTGTTGTGGATCGCGAGGATCGCATGCTTCGGCGTGCGCAGGTCGTGAACCACGACCTCGGTGAACGGCGCGAACATCGCGCCGAGCCCTTCGGCAATGCGCTGCACCTGTTCGATCAGCGATGCCTGCTCGGACAGCGCGCGTTTCCGGGTGGGGGTCATGATGGTTTCGCGGTCAGGTTTCGGATCGATGCGACGGCTTCGGGAAAGGGGCAAGCGGCATGCTATTCGCCGTCCGCGGCTTCCGGCCGCGTGATGTCGGCGAGCAGCGGCTGCGCGATCCGCACATAGTCGGCCGCGTCGAGCACGACGGAGCGGTCGAGGCGGCCGGCGTTGAAAGCGATCTCGGTGTTGCGTTCGACCAGGGCGGGATCGACGACGAGCGTCACGCCGGGGGCGAACACGAACGGCGGCACGGCGCCCATCACGCAGCGCGTGACGGCGGCCGCGAGGTCCGGCGACGCGAGTGTTGCCTTGCGGCGGCCGAGCGCATCGGCGACCTTGCGGAAATCGATCTTCAGGTGACCCGGAATGACCGCGAGCGCGGTGGCGTCGCCGCCATCCTTGAATGCGCACAGCATCGCCTTCGCGCCCTGTTCGGGGCGTGTGCCGCGCAGTGCGGCGATCGCGTCGGACTTCCCTTCGGCCGGATGCTCCAGCACGCGGAACCGCGCGCCGGACGTGTTCAGCAGATCGCAAAGCGTGTCGAAAACGGAGTAGTCGCTCATGTCGCTCCGGGCAGGTGGGGCCGGGGGGGGCGCGACGCGCCGGGGCGGGTGCTTCGGCGCGTCGGTCGATGGAATGTCCAAGTATAGACGTTTTGTCATGGCGCGGCAAAGTGAGAGGCGGGGAGCGACGGTCAGTCGACGTCGCTGCGCAAGTCGTCGACAATGGCGGTCGGCCAGATCCGCGGCCCGGACGAGGCTTGCTTGAAACCGGTTGGAAGGTGGATCGACGAGGAATACACGAACAATGTTGACCGACATGCAGGAAAATTGCCGAGACGATTCATTCTCGCGGCAGCGATATCCAGGCGACAGAAACAGGAAGAAACGTCACTGGTACGGACAGGCGATGCTGGCGCTCGTACTGGCATGGGTTGCCAATTGCACATTTGCCGCGGGCGATGTGAGCGACCTGGACCAGCAAGCTGCGTTGCGTGTCCTGATGGGCAACGATCCCGCGCCGGCCGACAGCATCAAGGGTGTCGCGCTGTCGCCATGGGCGCATGGGCCGGCGGCTTCAGGGCCGCTATGGGTCGTGGCCGCATTGGTCCAGCGCTTGACCGATGACGTCGACGCGGCGCTGTGGACCGGTGTCCTGACCCGCGACGGGCAAGGGTTCCACCTGCTCGCGAGCGATCGAAGCGAGCGCGTCGATACGTCACCGATGTTGTGGAACGCGTTCCTGACCATGGACGTGATCCCCTACAGAATCAGCGCGCAGGAAACCGCGTTTGGCGTTCGGTTCAGCAATAACTACACGTCGACCTCGCATAGCGATACGAACGAGATACTGAGCCTGTATCGCTATGCCGATGCTCGCGTGACGCCCATCTTCACTGCATTGACCGACTGGTCGACCTATGACAAGGACGGGGCGGCGGAATGCGTCGCGGCGAAGGCCGGGAAAGGCAACGATCAGGGCGACGCAGCGCAGGATGCGTGCGATGCGGAAAACACGCAGCAGGTTCATTACGTGCTGTCGTTCAGCCCTCACCTGACCAACGGGCATTACGACCTCGTTGTGCGTCCGAAGGGCAAGGCCGCGTCGGGCAAGGCTGCGCGGTTTACCTGGAACGAGAAGACGTATCGGCCGCGTCGATTCACCGGCGACTGGCACTGAAGGTCGGCTGCGTGTGGGCCCGGTATCGACGGTCTCATGCATATTGCAGCTGTTGGCTATGGTTTTTCATCAGCGAGATTCCCTACAAACCATGCAGACGGAAATCGAAGCGCCGGGCCCCGTCGGCCCGCTGAAAGGCACGCTGTTGTCGCCGGATACCGGCGACGCCCCGGTGGTGCTGATCGTGCCGGGCTCGGGCCCGACCGACAGGAACGGCAACGCGCCGAACTGGCTCCAGGCGTCGACCTACCGGTTGCTCGCGGAAGGATTGCTCGATGAAAGCATCGCGTCGGTTCGAATCGACAAGCGCGGCATGTACGGCAGCGCGTCGGCGGTACCGGATGCCGATGACGTCACGATCGACGACTACGCGGCCGACGTCCATGCGTGGGTAGCGGCCATCCGGGCGCGGACGGGGGCGCCCGGCGTATGGGTGTTGGGGCATAGCGAGGGCGGGCTGGTGGCAATGCTGGCTGCTCGGCAATCGGCCGACATCGCCGGCCTGATCCTGGTTTCCACGGCGGGGCGCCCGCTCGTGCACGTACTGCGGCAACAACTGCAATCGAACCCGGCCAACGCCCCGGTCCTGGAAAATGCACTATCGATCCTCGCATCCCTCGAAGCCGGGAAACGCGTAGACGCGACCCGCATCGATCCAGCACTCATGCCGTTGTTCAGGCCGCAAGTCCAGCGTTTCCTGATGAGCGAATTGACCGTCGATCCGGCGGCCGTGCTGGCGGGTTACACGAAGCCGGTGCTCATCGTGCAGGGCACGCGGGATATCCAGGTTGCCATAGAGGACGCGGAGCTTCTGCAGCGTGCCAATCCACGAGCCGGAATGGCGCTGATCGCCGACGCCAATCACGCCCTCAAGACGGTCCGCACGGCGGATCTGCACGAAAACCTCGCTGCGTACTCGAACCCGGATCTGCCGCTCGCGGATGGCGTGGTGGAAGCGGTTTCAAAGTTTGTGACCGGATCGACCGTGAGTCGGCGCCAGGATTCGTGCGAATCCGGTTTGTCCGGTGAGGCGGCCTGACATGGCCGGATGATGTCGAACGTCCAGCGTCCGTAACGGTGGGTGGATGCATGAGTCAACCTCGGGCGATGACGGCCGACCGAATCGGCGGTGGCGGGCCATGGGCGATCGTTCGGCCGTGGATGAAAACAGGAGAACGAGCATGACCAACCTGATTCGATTCCGGATCCGGCCAGTCTTCCACGGCAGCGATCTTCTGGTCGAGGTCCTGGATGACCATCGCGTTGCCGATTTTCCAGACGTCGCGGCGATCCTGCAGGATGCCATGCATGCCGTCAGGGTTCCGCATCCGCACGGCCTCGACGAACCCGCAGTCACCTTGTCTCACGACCAATTTTTCAGCTATTGGACCTATGCACGGGGCGCGTACGAAATAGACGAAGATCTCTGGGGGCTGTTCGTGACCGCGACGCGCGACAATGTTTCGATCGTCGCGGACATCGAGCGCGCACTTCTGTCGACGGGAAAGTTCGTCAAGGAATACGTGGATTTCGGCAAGTTCGCGCGAGCCGGCCGCACCACGCGATCGCCCGAACCTACCCTCGAACCGCCTTCACCACATACTGACTTGTCGGCACCACGTCGATCTTGTCGAAATCGATGAAGCGCCCGCAGCTGTCCATCATCTCCGCCACATTCCGCTGGAATTTCCCGTCATCGCCGACCGCGTCGAAGAACGCATGCGGATCGGTCATCGCCGCGGCCGGAAAGCCTTCCTCGACGATCGCGTCGTAGCCGCGACGCCGCATACCAGACGGGCGCGACGCTGCCGCTCGACGGCGGGCAGGCTTACTGGGGCTGACGGCTGAGGCCGACAGGCGCGCGGCGCTGGCCGCGTGCCAACCATGATCCGGCAAGCACGCTCACGCATACGCGTAGGTCGCAGCCGGCAATCCGGATTCGAAGCGCGGACGACATGGGTCGACTGGAAGGAAAGGTAGCGATCGTCACGGGCGGTGCGCGTGGCATGGGCGCGGCGACGTGCAGGCTGTTCGTCGCGGAGGGCGCACGCGTCGTGATCGGCGACGTGCTCGACGCGCAGGGCGAAGCGCTCGCGCGCAAACTCGGCGACGCGGCGCGCTTCATGCGGCTCGACGTCGCCGACGAAGCGAGCGGGGTGCGCGTGACCGGAGCAACGGTCCAGCAGTTCGGCCGTATCGACGTATGGGTCATCAATGCAGCCGTGCTGACGTTCGGCGGCATCACCGAACTGTCGAAACACGATTTCGAGCGCGCTGTGTCGATCAACCTCGTCGGGACATTCGTCGGAATCCGAACCATCGCGCCGCGCATGATCGCGCAGAAGAGCGGGGCGATCGTCAACATCTCGTCGGTGGACGGGTTGCGCGGCGTGAACGCACTGGCCGCGTACGTGTCGAGCAAGTGGGGCGTGCGCGGGCCGACGAAGGTCGCGGCGCTCGAACTCGGCCATCAGGGCGTGCGCGTGAATTCGATCCATCCGGGCGGCGTGAACACCGCGATGTCGAACCCGACCGGCGCGCCGCTCGAGGACATCAACAAGCACTATGCGAACGCGCCGCTGCAGCGCGTCGGCCTGCCCGACGAAATCGCGCGCGCGACGCTGTTCCTCGCGAGCGACGAAGCGTCGTACTGCAACGGCGCCGAGCTGGCCGTCGACGGCGGGATGGCGGCAGGCGCGTATTACCCCGGATTGCCCGGCGCGCCGTTTTGAGCGGGGGTGCTTGCCGAACCTTCACGTCAGATGTTTGTGTACGCAACCTAATTCAGGGTTTGCCTGAGTAGCGAAAACGTGAATTCGCACGGCCCGTGTTCGCGTTGGCCTCGCGCGGGAGCGGCGCGCCAGATTTGCCGGTCCCGCGAAACCGTTGACGGACGGCCGTCCTGGCCGTTTCGTCCCCAAAGCGCGTGCAACGGCGCTGTAAAAAGAACACACAGGCAACCGGCGTGCCCGCTCGCCAGCAGCGTTGTTTCTTGTTGCAACGCAACGTCTGCCGAATAACGGCGATGGTATGCTGGCCGTCATGACGTTGTACGGCAGGTTGCTTGTATGGCGAAACTCGCGTTCGCAATTACTAAAGAGACATCACCTTCTCTCGCATGCATCGCGGTATCGACGCGCGCTCCGCTCGCGCGTCCCGTCCTGCGCGCCGCCGCACCCTGCGCTCCAATCGCATTCCCCATCTCGCGGGCTCGCCCCGCAACCCCATCCCCGCCCAATAATCTGGAGACATCCTCATGTCGCAAAACACTTTGGCCGCAGCCACGCACGGCCCGCTCGTCGCTCCGCCGGCTTTCGTCAAACATCGCAAGCTGATCGACTGGGTGTCGCGTATCGCAGCGCTCACGGAGCCCGAGCGCGTCGTGTGGTGTGACGGTTCGCAGGAAGAAAACGACGCGCTGTGCCAGGCGATGGTCGACCAGGGCACGCTCACGCGCCTGAACCCGGCGAAGCGCCCGAACTCGTATCTCGCGCAGTCCGATCCGTCCGACGTCGCGCGCGTCGAGGATCGCACGTTCATCTGCGCGGCATCGCGCGACGACGTCGGCCCGACCAACAACTGGATCGAACCCGCCGAAATGCGCGAGACGCTCAACGGCCTGTTCCGCGGCTCGATGCGTGGCCGCACGCTGTACGTCGTGCCGTTTTCGATGGGCCCGCTCGGCTCGCCGATCGCGCACGTCGGTGTCGAACTGTCCGACAGCCCGTACGTCGTCGTGAACATGCGGATCATGACGCGCATGGGCCGTGAGGTGTACGACGTGCTGGGCGAGGACGGCGAGTTCGTGCCGTGCGTGCACAGCGTCGGCCATCCGCTCGAAGCCGGCCAGCAGGACGTGCCGTGGCCGTGCAACCCGGTCAAGTACATCGTGCATTTCCCCGAAACGCGCGAGATCTGGAGCTTCGGCTCGGGCTACGGCGGCAACGCGCTGCTCGGCAAGAAGTGTTTCGCGCTGCGTATCGCTTCGACGATGGGCCGCGACCAGGGCTGGCTCGCCGAACACATGCTGATCCTCGGCGTGACGTCGCCGGCGGGCAAGAAATATCACGTCGCGGCTGCGTTCCCGTCCGCGTGCGGCAAGACCAACTTCGCGATGCTGATTCCGCCGCGGGGCTTCGATGGCTGGAAGGTCACGACGATCGGCGACGACATCGCGTGGCTGAAGCCGGGCCGCGACGGCCGACTGTATGCGATCAACCCGGAAGCCGGCTTCTTCGGCGTCGCGCCGGGCACCGGCGTGAAGACCAACCCGAACGCGATTTCGACACTCACCGAAAACGTGATCTTCACGAACGTCGCGCTGACGGAAGACGGCGACGTGTGGTGGGAAGGGCTGACCGACACGCCGCCCGCGAAGCTGACCGACTGGCAGGGCAACCCGTGGACGCCGGAAATTGGCAAGGAAACGGGCCGCAAGGCTGCGCATCCGAATTCGCGCTTCACGGCGCCGGCCGCGCAGTGCCCGTCGATCGACGGTGACTGGGAGAACCCGGCCGGCGTGCCGATCGACGCGTTCATCTTCGGCGGCCGCCGTTCGACGACCGTGCCGCTGGTGACCGAGGCGCGCGACTGGGTCGAAGGCGTGTACATGGCCGCGACGATGGGCTCGGAGACGACCGCCGCGGCGGTCGGACAGCAGGGCGTCGTGCGTCGCGATCCGTTCGCGATGCTGCCGTTCTGCGGCTACAACGTCAGCGATTATTTCGCCCACTGGCTGAAACTCGGCAAGCAGCTCGAAGGCGCGGGCGCGAAACTGCCGAAGATCTACTGCGTGAACTGGTTCCGCAAGGATGCGAACGGCAAGTTCGTGTGGCCGGGCTTCGGCGAGAACATGCGCGTGCTGAAGTGGATGCTCGATCGCCTCGAAGACACGGGCGGCGGCGGCGAGCATGCGTTCGGCGTGTCGCCGGCGTATGAGGACCTGCACTGGGACGGCCTCGATTTCACGCGCGAGCAGTTCGAGGCGGTGACGTCGATGAACGCCGACGAATGGCGCGAGGAACTGAAGCTCCATGCGGCGCTGTTCGATACGCTGAAGCTGCGGCTGCCGGCCGAAATGACCGATACGATGAAGAAGATCGAGCAGCGCCTCGGCGCCTGACGGTTCGCATCGACGTCGTACCCTGACGTCCCGCCGCCGGCATGCATCGCCGGCGGCGGGACGTTTTTGCATCCGCCGCGCACGCGCGCCGTTCGCTCATTGCGCGCGGCAATGCGCGACGACTTCGTCCACCGCGCGCTGCATGTCGCCGCGCCGGTAGCACAGCAGCGCGCTGTCGGCCGGATCGGGCTCGTACGACATGACGTTGCCGCGCCCCGTGTAGATCGCGAGGTCGGGCAGCAGCGGATGCTCCTGGTCGAGCGACGGCACGTCCTGCGGATTGCCTGCCGGCCGAGCAATCAGGCCGGCCTGCCGTCAGCCGAGATCGAGCGCATTCGTCAGATCGCCCGGCGGGGTCGCGCCGCGCGCGGCGAACGCCTGGTTGCGCGCGACCACCCCGTCGAGCGGCGCGAGCCCGTGCACGCGGCTGATGAAGCGCAGGATCGAGTTCGTGTCGTACAGCGTGTGATCGACGAAACCCTTCTTCGCGAACGGCGAGATCACGAGCGCCGGAATCCGCGAGCCTGGCCCCCAGCGGTCGCCGACCGGCGGCGCGACGTGATCCCACCAGCCGCCGTTCTCGTCGTGCGTCATCACGATCACGGTGTTGTCCCATTGCGGCCCGCGCCGGATATGGTCGATCACGGTCGCGATGTGACGGTCGCCCGATTCGATGTCCGCGTAGCCTGCATGCATGTTCAGGTTGCCCTGCGGCTTGTAGAACGTGACGGCCGGCAGGCGGCCTGCGTCGATGTCGGCGATGAAGTGGTTGGTCGACGGCTCGTCGCCGAGCCCGGCGTCGCGCAGGTGCCTGCTGCGCGCGTCGGTGCCGGGCGCGTAGTTCGCGAAATAGTTGAACGGCTGGTGGTGGTACTGGAAATCGGGCACGTTGCCCGTGTCGCGATGCTCGAGCGCGTACTGCCACGCGCCGCTGTACCACGCCCAGTCGACGTTCTTTTCCGACAGGCGGTCACCGATCGTCGCATGGCCCTGCGGCGGCATCACGCGATGATCGGCCGGATCCGCATACGCGGCATTGCCCGGGTCGGCCGGCGGCACGTAGCTCGGCTGGTACGGCGGCGCCATCGTGTTCACGCCGTAGCCGTCGGGCGTCAGCGGGCCGTCGCCCGCGAACTTGGGCGGGCCGTCGAGCGCGGACGCCGGCGAATCGTCGGCGAGCTTCAGGCGCGTGCCGGCCGGATCGTCGCCTTCGACTTTCGACAGCAGCTTGGCTGCGTGCGGATGCTTGTGCGCGTCCGGATACAGCGGCGGCTGCGCGGAAATCAGGTACATGTGGTTCAGCCACGACCCGCCGAAAGCGGCCATGAAGAAGTTGTCGCACAGCGTGTATTGCCGTGCGAGATTCCACAGCCGCAGCGTGTCGGCCGAATTGCGGTAGTGGCCCATCACCAGGCCGCCCGAATCGGCCCACGCGGCGAACTGGTTGTTGCGGCCGCCCGCGATCTGCATCTGGTTCTGGTAGAAGCGGTGCCACAGGTCGCGCGTGATCACGCCGTTCGGCAGCGCCTTGCCCTGTGCGTCCGTAATCAGGAACGGCGCGTTCGGCAGCTTGTCGATGTCGCGCTCGGCGATCGCGTAGCGCTTGCCGTCCACTTCCTGCGCCTGCGGCACGAGACCGCCCCAGATCTTCGGCAGCACGGGCAGCGGCGTCTTGCCGTCGCGATCGAGCTGCTGCGCGTGTTCGGGGCGCACCTCGCTCAGCGGATGGCGCACGCCCGGGAAATCGCCGTACAGGTTCGCGAAGCTGCGATTTTCCGCATAGATCACGACGATGTGGCGCACGCGCTGGCGCAACGCTTCGTCGATGCGCAGGTCGGCGGCGGCGCGCGGCGCGCTGCCTGCCGTGGTTTCGCAGCCGCTGAGCGCGACACCCGCGCCGAGCGCGGCGAGGCCGCCGAGCAGGCGGCGGCGGTCGGGATCGGCGGGCAGGTCGTCGGGGCGATCGGGGGTGTCGTTCACGTCGTGGGTTCCTCGAGTGGGCGGGTGGGCGGCGGCGTCGCACAGGCTGCCGCGCCGCGGGATGGAAAGCAACAGCCCGCGTTGCGGATGGGCCGGCGCGATGCATCTGTCACAAAAATGTCATGAGCGCGACTATAACGCGGCAACGGGGGCAGATGAAAGGTGTTGGTCGGACGATTCGAGCCGCGCCGCGGGCGATGCGCGACGCCTGCGCGCGAACTAGACTTGATTCAGGGGCGGCGCGTCGCAGCGTGCCGCCCGGGCGAGGATTGCCCGGCGGCGCCGGCCCAAGGCGTCGTCGCGGCGCCATTGATGCGACGAACGAGGCGATGAAGCGAGGCGACGATGGCCCGCATGAATGCCGCTTCCGCATGGCCGCCGATGCCGCGCGCCGGCTGCGCGCGTGTCCGCCGTCCGCCGTGCCGCGCCGCCTAGCGTAGCGCGCACGTCCGGCCCGATGCCATGGACAGGAAATTCGACTACCCGGGATTGCTGATCGCGGCGGGCTTCTTCGTGCTGTTCGCCGCGCAGTTGCTGATGCTGCATCCGTCGTCGGCGTCGATCGCGTACAGCGATTTCCACCGGCTCGTCGCCGCACGGCTCGTCGACGATCTCGAAGTCGGCCCGGCATCGATCACGGGCACGCTGAAGATGCCGCAGGCCGGCACGATGCTGCCGGCGTCCGAAGTCGCGGCCGTGCAGCAGGCCGGCGCGCCGTGGCGCTTCACGACCAACCGCGTGACCGACGAGCACCTGACCGACACGCTGACCGCCGCCGGCATCCGCTATCACGGCGCACCGGACACGAGCTGGATCGCGTCGCTTGCGTCGTGGCTGCTGCCGCTCGTGCTGTTCGTGTTCATCTGGAACATGATGCTGCGCAAGCGCGGCGGGCTGCAGGATTTCACCGGGATGGGCAAGAGCCGCGCGCGGGTGTACGTGCAGCAGGAAACCGGCATCACGTTCGACGATATCGCGGGCATCGACGAAGCGAAGGCCGAGCTGCAGCAACTCGTCGCATTCCTGCGCAACCCCGACCGTTACCAGCGGCTCGGCGGCAAGATCCCGAAGGGTGTGCTGGTGGTCGGCGCGCCTGGCACCGGCAAGACGCTGCTCGCGCGTGCGGTGGCCGGCGAGGCGGCCGTGCCGTTTTTCTCGATCAGCGGCTCGGCGTTCGTCGAGATGTTCGTCGGGGTCGGCGCGGCGCGCGTGCGCGACCTGTTCGAGCAGGCGCAGCAGAAGGCGCCGTGCATCGTGTTCGTCGACGAGCTCGATGCGCTCGGCAAGGTGCGCGGCGTGGGGCCGATGTCGGGCAACGACGAACGCGAGCAGACGCTCAATCAGTTGCTCGTCGAGATGGACGGCTTCCAGGCCGGCTCCGGCGTGATCATCATGGCCGCGACCAACCGGCCCGAGATCCTCGATCCCGCGCTGCTGCGGCCCGGGCGCTTCGATCGCCACATCGCGATCGACCGGCCCGACGTGAACGGCCGGCGGCAGATCCTCGGCGTGCACGTGAAGCGCGTGAAGCTCGCGGCCGACGTCGATCTCGGCGAACTCGCGTCGCGCACGCCGGGCTTCGTCGGCGCGGATCTCGCGAACGTCGTCAACGAGGCCGCGCTGCATGCGGCCGAACTCGGCAAGCCGGCGATCGGCATGGCCGATTTCGACGAGGCGATCGACCGCGCGCTGACGGGCCTCGAGCGCAAGAGCCGCGTGATGAACGCACAGGAGAAGCTGACCATCGCGTATCACGAGGCCGGTCACGCGCTCGTCGCGGAAAGCCGCACGCATTGCGATCCGGTGAAGAAAGTGTCGATCATTCCGCGCGGTGTCGCGGCGCTTGGCTATACGCAGCAGGTGCCGACCGAGGATCGCTACGTGCTGCGCCGAAGCGAGCTGCTCGACCGGATCGACGCCCTGCTCGGCGGCCGCGTTGCCGAAGAACTCGTGTTCGGCGACGTGTCGACGGGCGCGCAGAACGATCTCGAACGCGCGACCGCGATGGCGCGCCACATGGTCATGCAGTACGGGATGAGCGAGAAGATCGGGCTCGCGACGTTCGACGATGGCGAGGCGCGCCAGGGCATACCAGGCGCATGGCATGCGGGCGAGATGCGCTGCAGCGAGCACACCGCGCGCATGATCGACGACGAGGTGCACACGTTGCTGACCGATGCGCATGCGCGGGTTGCGATGACGCTCGGCGAACGCCGCGATGCGCTCGAACGCATCGCACGCCGGCTGCTGCAATGCGAGGTGCTCGAACGCGACGCGCTGCAGGCGCTGATCGACGGGCGCGTCGATTCACCGTCCGCAACGACGGCAGCGCCGGACGACGAAGCCGGCACACGCGGCGGCGCGATCGAAACGGAGCATGCGTCCGCGGTCGAGCGCGATTTCGTCGCGTACGGGCCGCCACGCGAACCCGATCGCTGAAGGTGCCGCGAACCCGCGCGCGGCGCGCGTCGCAGCGACTGCGCGCCGGCATTCCTTTCCCCGTTGATCTCCACGGAGTCGCCATGAGCGAGGCGCACGTATCGGTCGATGTCGCGCAGCAGGCGCGTTTCTGTTTCGAAGTGGCGTTTGCCGGCACGACGCTGGCGCCGGTGCTGACCGACGAGCCGCCGCCGCTCGGCGACGGACGCGGGCCGAACCCGATCCGGTTATTGGCCGCGGCCGTCGCGACCTGCCTCGCGGCGAGCCTGCTGTTCGCGCTGGAAAAGCAGCGTGTCGATCCGCAGCCGATTGCCGCGCATATCGACGTCGACATGGTGCAGAACGAAGCAGGCAGGGTGCGGGTGGGCGCGATGTCGGTACGGCTGTCGATCGGCAAGACGTGGGCCGATCTCGCGGCAGCGACGCGCGTGCTCGATCAATTCGATGCGTACTGCGTACTGACGGCGAGCCTGCGCGAAGGCATTCCGGTTTCGGTCGACCTGTGCGACGTGAACGGCGCGGCGCTCGAATACGTGGCGACGGACGCGTGAGCGCGCGTCAGCGCGTCAGGATGGGGTTGCGGCCGCGACTTCGGCCGCTTCGGCGAGCGCGTCGAGAAAGCGCGTGCGCCACCAGTGCACGTCGGTCTTGCGCACGAGCGCCATCAACGCCGCGTGACGCTGGCGGCGTTCCTCGAGCGGCATCGCGAGCGCGCGCTGGATCGCCTGCGCGGTGCCTTGCGTGTCGTACGGATTGACGAGCAGCGCCGATTTCAACTGCTCGGCCGCGCCGGCGAAACGCGACAGCACGAGCACGCCCGGGTCGGCTGCGTCCTGCGCGGCGAGAAATTCCTTCGCGACGAGGTTCATCCCGTCGCGCAGCGGCGTGACGAGTGCGACGCGGCTTGCGCGATAGAGGCCCGGCAGGCGCTTGCGCGCGACGGTGCGGTGAATGTAGCGCATCGGCATCCACTCGAGTTCGCCGTAGTCGCCGTTGATCGCGCCGCACAGGCTGTCCATCTCGCGCCGCAGGTCGTCGTACGCGCCGAGATCCTCGCGGCTTGGCGCGGCGATCTGGATCAGCGTCGCGCGGTTGCGGTTCTCCGGATACTGCTCGAGCAACTGGCGGAACGCATGCACGCGCTGCGGCAGCCCCTTCGTGTAGTCGAGCCGGTCGACGCCGACCAGCAACTGGCGGCGCGAATACTCGTCGCGCATCCGCGCGAACATGTCGAGCCCGTCGCGATCGCGCGCGAGCGATTCGAACTCGTCGACATTGATGCCGATCGGGAAGGCGCCGGCCGACAGCGTGCGGCCGAACGCGCGCAGGCGGCCGTCCGGCAGCCGCGCGGCGCCGGCTTCCGCTTCGACGTAATGCTCGAAGTGGAGCAGGTCCGATTCGGTCTGGAAGCCGACGAGATCGTATGCGAACAGCGAGCGCATCAGCCATTCGTGTTCCGGGATCGCGGCCATGATCGGCGGCGGCGGCATCGGGATGTGCAGGAAGAAACCGATCGGATTCGTACAGCCCATCGCGCGCAATTCGGCGGCGAGCGGAATCAGCTGGTAGTCGTGGACCCAGATGGTGTCGTCAGGCCGCAGCAGCGTGCGCAGCTTGCGCGCGAACAACTGGTTGACGCGCCGGTAGCCGTCGGCGAAGCGGCGGTCGAATTGCGCGAGATCGAGCCGGTAGTGAAACACCGGCCATAGCACGTTGTTCGAATAACCGAGGTAGTACGCGTCGTAATCCTGCGGGTCGAGATCGATCGTCGCGAGCTGGATGCCGCCGACGTTCTGGATCTGCACCTCATCGCTGTGCGTCGGCTGATCGTCGCCGCCGCGTAGCCTCCCGCTCCAGCCGAACCAGACGCCGCCGGATTCCTGCAGGCTGTCTTTCACGGCGACGGCGAGCCCGCCGGCCGCGGCTTTACGAGGATCTGCAATGCGATTGGATACGACGACGAGTCGGCTCACCAGCTCTCCTGACGATTGTTGGGGGAAAGGTTCGTGCGGCCGTGGCGCGGGAAACAGACGCCGCCATCGACGCGCGGTGCGCGCAGCGATGGGGCCGCAATGCGATCGGACGGGAGTCAGGGCATGCGATTCGCCGTCCGAACGGGGAGTGCTTTTTTTAGCATACTCGCCATTCGTGCGTTTTAAAAGTCTGCCTCGGCCAGCGATGTGCGGGCGAATGCAGCGCGATCTCCATGTCGCCGGTGTGGCAACGCACGTTACACGGGCAGGATCGAAACTTGCGCCACGCTGCAAGCGCAACGTGCGCCATGCGAGGCGCAAGAGGGCCTATCACGCGCGATCGTGCGTGGCGATGGGCAGGTCAGGACGCGCGTACGACGCCGCGCCGGTCGACGAAAACAATCGTCGACGCTGCGGCTCCGCCGAGCTACACGTATGCGTGCCGCGAGCGCGGGACGTGGATCGGCGAAGCGCGACGTCGTGCACGTGAACCCGCTGCGCCGGACGGTGACGATGCGCAGCAGCCCCGCATGCCGCGTGCGGCCGCGCATCGCGCGGTGCGCACAAGCGTGACGCAGGCAGTGCGGCGGCACGGCGTGCGCATCGTCGCCTCGTTGCGGTATCGATTACGCGGTGGCCGGTTGCCAGCGATGCGCGGCGGGCGCTTGCGCGTACGCGCCCGGCGACGTCACGCGCGTGCCGGACGGCATCCGGAACGCGGCAACCGTTTCGGACAGCTCGCGGCCTTGCGCCTCGAGCGACTTCGATGCGGCCGCGGCCTGTTCGACGAGCGCCGCGTTCTGCTGTGTCGTCTCGTCCATCTGCGTGATCGTCAGGTTCACCTGGTCGATGCCGCGGCTCTGCTCGGCCGACGCGGCCGCGATCTCGCCCATGATGTCCGTCACGCGCGCAACGGCCTGCGTGACGTCGGACATCGTCTTGCCGGCTTCGCCCGCGAGTTCGGAACCGTCGCGGATCGTCTGCACCGACGCGGAGATCAGTTCCTTGATCTCCTTCGCCGCCGTGGACGAACGTTGCGCGAGGCTGCGCACCTCGCTCGCGACGACCGCGAAACCGCGCCCCTGTTCGCCGGCGCGCGCGGCTTCGACGGCCGCGTTCAGCGCGAGGATGTTGGTCTGGAACGCGATGCCTTCGATGATGCCGGTGATGTCGGCGATCTTCGACGAGCTGTGGCCGATCTCCGTCATCGTCTCGACCACGCGGCCGACCACCGAACTGCCGCGCTGCGCGACGTCCGATGCGTTCGCGGCGAGCGAGCTGGCCTGTTGCGCGTTCTCCGCGTTCAATCGCACCGTCGACGTGAATTCCTCCATCGTCGCGGCGGTTTCCTGCAGCGATGCGGCCTGTTCCTCGGTGCGCTGGCTCAGGTCGAGGTTGCCCGATGCGATCTCGCCGACCGCATGCGCGATGCTGTTCGACGAATCGCGCACGCGGCCGACGATGCCGATCAATCGCTCGTTCATCGTTCGCAATGCTTCGAGCAGATCGCGCGTCTCGTCGTTGCCGCTCACGTCGATGCGGCTGCCGAGATCGCCGTTCGCGACCGTGCGTGCGACGTCCACGGCCGAGCCGATTGGCGCCGTGATCTTGCGCGTCAGCCACAGGCCGCCGCATACCGCGGCCGCGACGGCGATCAGGCAGATCCCGGCCAGCAGGTTGCGCTCCGTCGCATAGCGATCCGCGAATTGCTGCGCGATCGCGAGTTCGCGTTCATGCGTATAGGTCGCGTAGGCATCGGTTGCGTGCACCAGTTGCGCGAGCAACGGCCGGCAGTTGTCGTCGATGTCGGCGATCGCCTCGTCTTTCTTGCCGGCCTGCGCGAGCTCGACGATGCGCAGCGCGACCGGCCCGTAGCTGCCTTCGATGCGCACGATGTCGGCCACCAGTTCGCGCGCGCGATCGGAGGTGTCGGTCGCGTTCGCCATCATGTCCTTGAGCTTCGCGAGATGGTCCTGCACGTCCTTGTGCGCCTGGTTCACCTCGGCCAGTTCGAGCTCGCGGTCGGACGGTTTGGTCACGAGTACGAGGTTGCGCGCGGCGATCGCGCGCCGGTCGACGGCGGTGCGGATTTGCGCGGAAAGGGTCGCCCGCGCATTGATGCCGTTCATGTAGCGGGAAAACTCGGCGTTCGTATCGGATAGCGCCTTGAGTGCCATGCCCGACACGATCACGACGATCGCGGCGAGCAGGCCGAAGCCGCCAAGGAGTTTTGTTTTGATGCTTATTCTGGCGATTTTCACAGTGTGCCTCTGTGCGTGTGGTTGGCGAATTGAAATTATTGTTCGACCAGATACGGGCTCGTGCCGGCATTAACGGGTATGGCGGATGATTCTTTACCCTTCGAAAACCCTGATATTAGTTTTTTTAGCGTTGAAATCGTTATCAGGCGGGCGTTCTTGATTTCTATCAAGAATCGGCGGAGTGCCCGTGATTAAAAGGTTTATACGCGGAATTTGAAACCGGTTTTCTTTGGCGAAACGAAGTAGGTTATTTTGCTAATAATAGTATGATGAATATTTTTTCGATTTATGGATGAATGCCGGAATTGGGTTTCGGCTGAATCGGGTAGGGAACCGGTTCGCGTCGTCGGCGAGTGCCGCGCGATTGCCGGTAATGGCGGATAAACGGAATTTCGCGGCGGGCAGGAGGGCGCCGGAAAGCGGCCCGCGGCGGGCGCCGCGGACCGTGATAGGGTCAGAACGTGGTGCGCAACCCGGCCATCACGTTGCGGCCGCCTTCCGGTGCGAAGCCGCGTACGACCGAGGTCGAATAGCGGATTTCCTGGTTCGTCAGGTTGTCGCCGCGCAGGTAAGCGAGCCAGTGCGTCGGGCCGACGCGGAACTTGTAGGTGAGCATCACGCCGAGCGACGTGTAGCCGTCCGTCGAAAAGTCGTTCTCGGGCACGCGATGCTGCGACCACGCATGCGTGACTTGCGCGCGCGCGCCGAACGGGCCGTAGCCGTAGTCGGCCGCGAGCGTCGCGCGCAGCGGCGCGATGCGCGGCAGCGGCTGGCCCGTGTCGACGTTGCGTGCATGCGTGTAGTCGGCCGTCAGTTCCAGGTCGACCGTATGGCCGCGCCGCGCGAAGGCGCGCCACTTGCCGTCCAGCTCGATGCCGTAGAACTCGGCACGCACGCCTCGGTAGATCGCCTCGTTGAGCGAGTCGTCGGTACCGGGCGCGACCGGCTCGCCGTCGTCGTTCACCACGCGGCCCGTGTTGTACTCGGTCAGGTAGTTCGAGAAGCGGTTGTAGAACACGCCGACGCTGCCGCGATTCGGGCCGCTCGCGTAGCGCAGCGACAGGTCGGTCGACACGGCCTTTTCCTTCGACGCGTTCGGGTTGCCGATCAGGAACTGGCCGGTCGCATCGTGCGGGCCGTTCGAATACAGTTCGTAGAAGGTCGGCGCGCGTTCGGTGTACGCGACGTTGGCCGCCACCGACCATACGGGCGTCAGCGAGAACAGCGCGCCGGCCGACAGGCTGCCCGCGTTGAATTCGCGCGGCTGCGCCCCCGCGAATTTCTCGACGCCGGCCGGATCGGGATCGACCTTCACGTGCTCGAAGCGGCCGCCGAGGCTCAGCTTGAGCGCCGGGACGACCTGCCATTCCTCGAGGCCGAACAGCGCGACGCTGTTCGTGCGCGTGGACGGCACGAGCATCTCGTCGCCCAGCGCGGAGAACGTGTTCTGGCCGAACTGCACGCCGATCGCGCCTTCGAGCGGGCCGATCTTGCGATGCGTTGCCTCGATGCGCGCCTCGTAGCCGCGATTGCGGAAGGTGGTCGCGGTCTCGCCGTTGTCGACTTCCTTGTGACGGTAGTCGGTGTACGCGAAGTCGAATTTCAGCTTCGTGAACGGCCCGCTCAGGTTGCGCACCTCGGACGCGAGCGCAAGGCGCTCCTGGCGCATGCGCAGCCGCACGTCGCTCTCCGCGACGGAGCCGTAGTTCGATTCGTAGCCGCTGTAGGACAGGCCCGCGAAGCCGTCCGCCCACGTGTACGACGCGCCGGCCGAGCCGCCGTGCACGCGGCCGTCGCTGTTCGGAACGTTGCCATACGGCTGCGGCGTGTCGGGGCCGTCGATCGCGCGTTGCGCGCTGCTGCGCGCGTAGCCGGGAATCCGCAGCTTGCTCGTTTCGCGGTCGAACGCATCGACGTGGAACGCGAAGCGGCCATTGCCGCCTTCGACTTGCGCGGCGCCCGCGCGCACCGAGTTTGCGCCGCCGTAGCGCGCGTCGAGCGCACCCGTCACGCCCTCGATCGCTTCGCGCGGAATCCGGTTGTCGATCGTGTTGACGACGCCGCCCACCGCGTTGCCGCCGTACAGCAGCGCGGCCGGGCCGCGCACGATCTCGACGCGTTCGATCGACAGCGGATCCTGCGGCACCGCATGGTCGTACGACAGCGACGACGCGTCGTAGGCCGCGACGCCATTCTGCAGCAGCCGGATCCGGTCGCCATCCATCCCGCGGATGATCGGGCGGCCGACCATCGGCCCGTAGGTGGTGGTCGATACGCCGGGCAGCCCGTTGAGCGTTTCGCCGAGCGAATCGGCCTGGCGGCGTGTCAGCGCATCGCCGGAAAGCTGGACGGTCGGCGCGATCAGTTCGTTGTCGCCGAGCGGGTTCGCGGTCACGAAGATCGGGGCGAGCGCGGTGGCCGGTGGCGTGCCGGACGCGGCGGGCGTATCGGTCTGCGCGTGCGCGACGGCGGCGAACAGCATCAGCGAAAGGGACGAGAGCGGGCGAAGCGGTAGACGAGGGAGGTCACGCATGGTCGGTGAATCGGTTGGAATCGGATCGGATAACGAGCGATGCGGGCCACCGCTGGATACGATATATTGTTGCGTCGATGACGCGCTGTGACCCGTTGGAACATGGCTCGGCGAGGCTCGGCCACCCGCAGGAGAACGGCGTCAGGCGGGCGAGCACTTGAAATGATATGTTATATCATTTCAAATTCCAAGCAAGATGACAGGATTCTGTCGGGTTTCTGTCGGATGGGTGAAATGGCAGCAGGAGCGGCGGGGCGCGCCCGCGCGGGGGGCTGTCCGGACGTCCAGGTCGTGAACCTGGGTGGAACGCTTGTCCGTTGACCACGCTGAGGTCGCCGCCCGCATTCGGTGCGCGGGCCTGACAGGGTGCGATCCGGCGTCGCGCCCCGGTGCGGCGCCTTGAAGCCGTGGCCATCGCCGTGCATCGTCCCGTGCGTTGATACGTATCAACGTCCTTCGAGTCCGAATCCGGATACTGGATCGCCTACCGACCAGGCAGGAGCGATCCATGACCCAAACCATGAAAGCGGCCGTCGTGCACGCATTCGGCGAACCGCTACGCATCGAGGAGGTGCCCGTGCCGACGCCGGGGCGCGGCCAGATCCTCGTCAACATCCAGGCATCGGGCGTGTGCCATACCGATCTGCACGCGGCCGACGGCGACTGGCCGGTCAAGCCGTCGTTGCCGTTCATTCCGGGCCATGAAGGCGTGGGCATCGTCGCGGCGGTCGGCGCGGGCGTCACGCATGTGCGCGAAGGCGATCGCGTGGGCGTGCCCTGGCTCTATACGGCCTGCGGCCATTGCGAGTACTGCTACACGGGCTGGGAAACGCTGTGCCATGACCAGCAGAACACCGGCTATTCGGTGAACGGCAGCTACGCGGAATACGTGCTGGCCGATCCCGACTACGTCGGCCATTTGCCCGCGCAGGTTGCGTTCGACGAGATCGCGCCGATCCTGTGCGCGGGCGTCACCGTCTACAAGGGCATTCGCGTCACCGATACGCGCCCGGGCCAGTGGCTCGCGATTTCCGGTATCGGCGGCCTCGGGCACGTGGCCGTGCAGTACGCGCGCGCGATGGGCCTGCACGTCGCGGCCATCGACATTTCACCCGACAAGCTCGCGCTGGCGCGGCAGCTCGGCGCACAACTGACGATCGACGCGTCGATCGACGATCCGGCCAAGGTCATCCAGAAGGAGATCGGCGGTGCGCACGGCGTGCTCGTCACGGCCGTGTCCCGCAGCGCGTTCGCGCAGGCGCTCGGGATGGTGCGGCGCGGCGGCACGGTGGCGCTCAACGGCTTGCCACCCGGCGATTTCCCGTTGCCGATCTTCTCGACCGTGCTGAACGGCATCACCGTGCGCGGGTCGATCGTCGGTACGCGGCGCGACCTGCAGGAATCGCTCGATTTCGCGGCCGACGGCCTGGTGCGCGCGCACATCCATCGCGACCGGCTCGGCAACATCAACGACGTGTTCGCGAAACTGCGCGCAGGCAAGGTCGACGGGCGCGTCGTGCTGACCGACATGCATTGATGCGCTGCACGCAGCGCGTGACGTCGATGGCGCGACGGCGCCGCGCTGCTCATCGTTCCGCCGGAAACCGCTCCTGCAGCGCATGCAGCCAGCGCGCGACGACATCGAGTTCGTCGTCGGAAAACCCGTCGCACAGCTTGCCGTTGAGTTCGCGCAGCAGCACGCGTGCACGCTTGAGTGTCGCGTGGCCTTCGTCGGTCAGGTACAGGCGCGTCGCACGGCCGTCGTCCGAATCGGCATGACGCGTGATCAGGCTGGCTTTCGCCATCCGGTCGGCGAGCCCCGTCATCGCGGACGGCGCAAGCTGCAGCGCGGCGCCGACTTCGCCGATCAGCGCGCCATCCTGTTTCGCGAGGCAGAACAGCGCGCCGGCCTGCGCGGCGCTCGCGCGCGTCTCCGTCTCCGCCTTGCGGTCGATCCAGCGCTGCACGCGCCGCTGGCCGATGTTCAACATGAAAAACAGTCGTCGGTCTTCGCTCAAGCTGGGTTCCCGGCTGCAATGGAAAGGGAGGGACGGCCCGCGGCGCGCGGCGTGTCCAGTGCCTGCGCGAGCCAGTCGGCCACGCTGGGCCACAGCACGGTGCCGGGGCGGCTGCGGAAGAAGCCCATGTGCCCGACCGGGCCGCTGCCCGCCACGTGCGGATCGATCTGGCGGCGTTCGACCGCCGCGCGGGTCAGATAGCTTACCAGCAGCCCGATCGCAGCCTGGTTCGCCCACGGGTCGTCGTCGAAGCCGAGCACGAGGATCGGCAACTGCTGTTTCGCGTAACGCTCGGCCGCGCCGAGTGTCGGATCGTCGAAGAAATAGTGCGGCAGCGTCGTCCAGCGGCTCCATTCGCGGAACACGCCGGCCGGCATGTCCTCGCCGAGCCCGAGCCGCTTGCCGGGCACGTAGCCGAGCAGCGCGGACATCAGCGGGCCGAGCACGCGCAGGATCAGCCGCACCTTCAGGCGTTCGGCCGCCTGCGCGATCAGCCGCGTGCTGCCCGCATGCGCGGCGACCAGCACGGCCGCGCGCAGGTGCGGCGTGGCGGCGGACAGCCCGATCGCATGCCCGCCGACGCTATGCCCGACCGCCAGCAGCGGCAAACCTGCGTACGCCTGCCGCGCCCACGCGGTCGCGCCGCCCACGTCGAGTTCCATCCAGTCGCGCATGCGGGCCTTCAGCGCGCCCAGGCGCGCGGGCCGCGACGCGCCGATGCCGCGATAGTTGTAGGTGAGCGCCGCAAAGCCGCGTTCGGTCAGGAAGCGGGCGAAGCCCGCATACAGCCGCTCGGGCACGGCCGTCGCCGGATGGATCAGCACCAGCGCGCGCGGCTCGGCGTCCGGCGACCACAGCGTGCCGCGCAGCGCGTAGCCGTCGGCGGCGGAAAACTCGATGGGTTGGGCGGTCACGGCGGTCCTCGTTCGGGGAGTTATTTCGTATGCGAAATATAGTCCGTGATTTATTTCGCGCACGAAATATCTGTCGAGGATTCATTCGAACCGGGTTCCCGCGAGCGCGACGGGCGGGATCCGGCGACGCCGCTCGCGTCATAAAACATTTGCATCTTTACATAGAAGAATATTGCGTTTGTTTCATGATGAAGATCGACGTATCGTCACCGGTTCCATCCGTTCCGCCGGCCGCCGCGCACGGCGGATCGCGAGGCGCCGCCGTCGCGCGGCCGTTTGCCAACCCTCCGGGAGATCACGTTGTTGAGCCGAATCGTCACGGCGCTCATGCTGGCGCTTGCCGCGCAGCCGGGCATTGCCAAAGACACCGTCACGCTGCGCGTCGGTGAACAGAACTACTTCAACATCCAGGCGTCGATGGAGGCGTCCGGCGTGCTGAAGGACCTGCCTTACACGATCGAGTGGAAGCATTTCCAGGCCGCCGCGCCCGTTGCCGAATCGCTGAACGGCAATGCGATCGACGTCGGCTTTCTCGGCGATTCCGCGCTGCTGACGCTGGCCGCGCGCGGCGCGCCGGTGAAGGTCGTCGCCGTGTCGAGGCAGAGCCTCGACGGCGTCGCGATTCTCGTACCGAAGAACTCGCCGGTGCGCACCGTGGCCGACCTGCAAGGCAAGACCATCGCCGTGTGGCGCGGTGCGTGGAGCCAGCAGCTCGTGCTGCGCGCGCTCGAACGCGCGGGCTTGCGCGCGGATTCGGTCAAGTATGCGTACCTGATGCCGATCGATGCGACCAACGCGTTCGCGAACGGCTCGGTCGACGCCGTGTCGCTGTGGGAGCCGTTCGTCAGCACGCTCGCGTTGCGGCAGGGTGCGCGGCCCGTGACGACCGCGCAGGGGCTGATGCCGGCGCTGAGCTTCGTGGCCGCGAACGAGCAGGCCGCCTCCGGCAAGCGCGCCGAGATCACCGATTTCCTGCGACGCGTCGTGGCCGCACGCCAGTGGGTCGACAGCCACCCGCGCGAGTATGCGGACCTGTGGGCGAAGCGCGCGAAGCTTGAGCCCGACGTTGCGTACCGCTGGCTCGACAACGCGAAGCAGCGCGTCGGCCCGGTCGACGAGACAGCCGCGAGGGACGCGCAGAACACGGCCGACTTCCTGCACAAGGCCGGCGTGATTCCGGCCGCGTACGACACGTCGAAGCTGCTCGACCGCTCGTATGCGGGCGCGTTCGCGGCGCCTGGGCAGAAAGCGGCCGCCGCGCAGTAAGCGGACCATCCCGGCCACGATTTCCGATCGAGAACCACGAGGACATCCCGACATGCCAGTCGACATCATCGGCATGATCACCGCGACGCCCGGCGCGGAGGTCGACGTACCGGGCGGCGCGGCCGTCCAGCCCGACTACGTGCGCCGTTTCGCGCAGGCGCACGAGGCCGCCGGCTTCGACCAGATCCTGGTCGGCCATTTCAGCAACGCGGCGGACGGTTTCATCGTCGCGTCGTTCGCGGCCGCCGCGACCGAGCGCATCCGCATCCTGCTCGCGCATCGGCCGGGCGTGATCGTGCCGTCGGCCGCCGCGCGGCAGGTCGCGACGCTCGACGTATTCAGCGGCGGCCGGCTCGCGCTGAACGTCGTGTCGGGCGGCGACGATACGGACCTGCAGCGCGACGGCGATTTCGTGCCGCACGATGCGCGCTACCGCCGCACCGGCGAATATCTCGACGTGCTGAAGCGGATCTGGCAGGCCGACGCACCGGTCGACCACGACGGCGCGTTCTACCGGCTGCGCGGCGCGTCGCCGCTCGTGAAGGGCGTGCAGCGGCCGCACGTGCCGATCTATTTCGGCGGGTCGTCGCCGGCCGCGCTGGCGGTCGCGGGCGAGCACGCCGATGTCTACATGACGTGGGGCGAGCCGCTCGCGTCGGTGCGCGAGCAGATCGCACGCGTGCGTGAGGCCGCCGCACCATTCGGGCGTGCGCCGCGCATCAGCGTGTCGTTCCGGCCGATCGTCGCCGACACCGAGGCTGCCGCTTGGGAGAAGGCCGAGGCGATCCGCGCGCGCGTACGCGCGGCACGGCTCGCGAACGGCCAGCCGATCGCCGGCCATGCGCCGCAGAATGCGGGTTCGCAACGGCTGATGGCGGCCGCCGCGCAGGGCGACGTGCTCGACGAGCGGCTGTGGATGGGCGTCGCGAACCTGACCGGCGCGCGCTGGAATTCGACCGCACTGGTCGGCACGCCGGAACAGGTTGCGCGCTCGCTCGGCACGTATTACCGGTTGGGCGTGTCGACGTTCCTGATTCGCGGGTTCGATCCGCTCGACGATGCGCTGGCCTACGGGCGCGACCTGATTCCGGCGATTCATGCGCAGGTCGCGGAGCTTGACCGGTCTCACGCGGCGGTGACGGCGTAGGCTCGGCGCTCCACCCAACGGCGTTGTGTCGCGCGCCCCGGCATGGCCGGCATGGAATGCCGGGGCGATGTCACGTCGGGCATCGTCCTGTTAACGCGCTCAGAACGACGGCAACCCCGGCGGATTGGTTTCGGCGCGCGCGATCGCCTCGCTCTGCAAGCCCCAGCGCGCGAGCGCCTGCCCATAGCGCCCGTTGCCGATCAGCGCGTTCGTCGCCAGCGTCAGCGCGGGCGCGAGCCCGCTGCCGCGCCGCGTCGCGATCGCCACGTCGGCATTGGCCGGCCAGCCCGCATTGACTACACCGACGCGGCGGATCTTGCCCGTGCGCGCGGCCTCGTACGCGAGCGACGCATTCGGGTTCAGCTCCGCATCGGCGCGGCCCGACAGCAGCGCGACACGCGCGGTCGCATCGTCGTCGAAATAGAGCAGCTCGGCCGGCTTCAACCCCTGCGCGACGTTGCGCTTGTTCCATTCGAGCAGGATGCGCTCCTGGCTCGTCCCCGCGCCGGTGATGATGCGCAGGCCGGCGATATCCTTCGGCTCGGCGATCTTCGAAATCGGGCTGCCGGTGCGTACATAGAAGCCGTGCAGCCCGAGCCGGTAGGTCGTGAAATCGTATTTCTCCTTGCGCTTCTCGGTCACGCCGACGTTCGAGATCACCGCGTCGTACTTGCCGGACGTCAGCCCGAGCGGCCAGTCGGCCCACGCGATCGGCAGCAGCACGAGCGTGCGGCCGAGTGCGTCCGCGACGAGCTGCGCATAGTCGGGATCGGCGCCGACCACGGTGCGCGCATCGGTCGCGTAGGTCGACACGGGCGGCGCGTGCGGTGAAATCGCGACCGTGAACGCGCCGTCGCGGACCCAGCGGTAGCCGGCCGCCGCGCGGATCGCCGCATCGTCGGGTGGCGCGCGCAGGCGGCCGGCCTGGCGCGGGTCGAGGTCGGCCGTGGCGGCGGCCGCGGCCGCGTCCGCCGCGTGCCACGGCAAGCCCGCTGTCGCGACCAGCGCGGCGGTCATGAACCGGCGTCGGTTGGTCATCGTGCGGCACCTCGTGGATCGGAAGCGGCGCGCATCACAGCACCCTCGACAGGAACGCACGCGTACGCGGATGCGACGGCGCGTCGAGCACGACGGCCGGCGGCCCGGCTTCGACGATGCGCCCGCGCTCCATGAACAGCACGTTGTCCGCGACTTCGCGCGCGAAGCCGATCTCGTGCGTGACGATCACGAGCGTCGTGCCCGAACGCGCGAGTTCCTTGATCACGTCGAGCACCTCGTTGACGAGCTCGGGATCGAGCGCCGACGTCGGCTCGTCGAACAGCAGCACCTTCGGGCGCAGCGCGAGCGCCCGCGCGATCGCGACGCGCTGTTGCTGGCCGCCCGACAACTGGCGCGGGTACGCATCGGCTTTATCCGCGAGACCGACACGCGCGAGCAGCGTGCGGGCGATGCGCTCGGCGGCGTCGCGCGAGATGCCGCCCACGACGACCGGCGCCTCGACCAGGTTTTCGAGCACTGTCAGGTGCGGGAACAGGTTGAAGTTCTGGAACACCATCCCGACGGCGGTGCGCCGTATCAGCACGTCGCGTTCCTTCAGCTCGTGGAGCACGTCGCCGTCGCGGCGATAGCCGATCAGTTCGCCGTCGATGTCGATGAAGCCGTCGTCGACGCGTTCGAGATGGTTGATCGTGCGCAGCAGCGTCGACTTGCCCGAGCCCGACGGCCCGACGATCACGGTCACGCTGCCTCGCGGGGCGACGAACGACACGTTGTCGAGCACGCGCTGCATGCCGAACTGCTTCGAGACGCCATGCACGGCCACTTCGCCGCCGGCGCGCGGAGCGACGGCGGTCGCGGCGTCGTTGTCGTCCCGGGCCTGCGCGACCGATGCCGCGTGACGGGACGTGACACGCCGCCACAGCACGCCGAGGCGCGCGAGCGCGAACGTGAGTACCGACGGCGGCGGGTTGCGCAGCGCGCCGCGCGCATAGTGCCGCTCGACCTGCACCTGGATGGCCGACAGCACGGTCAGGATGATCAGGTACCAGACGGTGGCGACCATCAGCAGCGGAATCACTTCGAGATTGCGGCGATAGATCACCTGCACCGTATAGAACAGCTCCGGCATCGCGAGCACGTACACCATCGACGTGCCTTTCGCGAGCGAGATCAGGTCGTTGAACGCGGTGGGCAGGATCGCGCGCATCGCCTGCGGCAAAACGATCCGCGTGGTCTGGCGGCCGCGCGGCAGCCCGAGCGCGGCGGCCGCTTCGAGCTGCCCCTGGTCGACCGCGAGAATACCGCCGCGAATCACCTCCGCGGAGAACGCCGCGTGGTTCAGCGTGAGGCCGAGCACGGCCGCGAGGAACGGGCTGATCAGGTCGGTCGTCGGCGTGTCGAACCACACGATGTCGGTGAACGGCACGCCGAGCCGCACATGCTCGTACAGGTAGCCGAGGTTGTTCAGGATCAGCAGCAGCACGATCAGCGGAATCGAGCGGAACAGCCACACGAAGGTCCATGCGCTCGCCGACAGCAGCCGCGAACGCGACAGCCGGGCCAGCGCGACGAACGCGCCGAGCACGAGGCCGAATACCGCGCCGAGCAGTGTCAGCACCAGCGTGCGCGCGAGCCCCGACAGCACCGGCGGCGACAGGAACCATTCGGCGAACACCGGCCAGCCCCATTGCGGGTTGCCGAGGATCGAATGCAGGACGATCGCGATCAGCGCGACGGCGAGCACGGAGCCGGCCGTGCGCGACCGGTGGCGCGCGGGCACGATCCGGAAACGCGTGCCGGCGTCGCGCGCGCCGGGGGAAGAGAGCGGCGGCAGCGCGCCGCCGAGGTGGGTCGTGTCGCTCATGTCGGTGGAAATCCTCGAATCGGTCGGGCGGGCGCGCCGCGCACGGGCGGCGCGGCAGTGGGCATCAGGCGTGCGCTTCGGCCGCCGTTTCGCGCGACGCATCGGGCGCCGCGTGGCGACTGGCCTTGCGCGGCAGCCCGAGGTGGTCGCGCAGCGTTGCACCGGGCAGGTCGCGGCTGTAGCGGCCCCGCGCCTCGAGCGCCGGAATCACGAGTTCGACGAAATCCTCGACGCCCTGCGCCTGCACCGCGAAGCCGAGGATGAAACCGTCGCCCGCGCCCGCGTCGTGCCAGCGGATCAGCTCGTCGGCGACATGCTCGGCCGTGCCGATGAAGTTCGGGCGCGGCGTGGCGACCGCGAGCGCCGTCTCGCGCAGCGACAGGCCTTTGCGCTTCGCGTCGGCCTTGATCCGGTCGGTGGTCGAGCGGAAGCTGTTGCGGCCGAGCTCGCCGAGTTCCGGGAAGGGTGCATCGAGCGCGTACTGCGTGAAATCGTGGTGATCGAAATAGCGGCCCAGGTACGCGAGCGCCTCGTCGATCGTCAGCAGGTTGCGGATCGCCTGGTATTTGTCCTCGGCCTCGGCCGCCGTGCGGCCGACGATAGGCCCGATGCCGGGGAAGATCTTCACGTCGCTGCCTTGCCGGCCGTGCTCGATCGCGCTCTGCTTCACGCGCCGCGTGAACGCGGTGGTTTCGTCGAGCGACGGCGAGTGCGTGAACACGGCATCCGCATACTTGCCTGCGAGCCCGATGCCGGTGTCGGACGAACCGGCCTGGAAGATCACAGGCTGCCCCTGCGGCGAGCGCTGGATGTTGAGCGGGCCCGCGACCTGGAAGAAGCGGCCGTGGTGATCGAGCGTGTGGAGCTTGTCGCGGTCGAAGAAGCGGCCGCTCGCGCGGTCGCGCACGAATGCGTCGTCGTCCCAGCTGTCCCACAGGCCCTGCACGACGTCGAGGTATTCGTCGGCGATCTCGTAGCGCAGCTCGTGATCGGGATGCGTCTTGCCGAAATTCTTCGCGGTGCCTTCGAGCGGCGTCGTCACGACGTTCCAGCCCGCGCGCCCGCCGCTGATCGCATCGAGCGACGCGAGCTGGCGCGCGACCGTGAACGGCTCGCTGTACGACGTCGAGATCGTGCCCGCGAGCCCGATCTTCTTCGTCGCGACGGCGAGCGCCGACAGCACGGTCAGCGGCTCGAAGCGGTTCAGGAAGTGCGGGATCGACTTCTCGTTGATGTAGAGGCCGTCCGCGACGAACGCGAACGCGATGCCGGCGGCTTCCGCCTGGCGCGCGATGCCGATCGCGAAATCGAGGTTGATGCTCGCGTCCGGCGGGTTGCTCGGGTGCCGCCATGCGTTCATGTGGCTGCCTGCGCCTTGCAGCATCAGGCCGAAGGGGATCGATCGTCGGGTCGTCATGGGAGCGTCACGCGTTCTGGTCGGGGGAAAGGGCGCGGCCGGCCGCGAGGGCCGCCTGCAACGGCGTGGCCGACAGCGCGCCGCCGAGCCATTCGGCCGATGCGAGCCGCGCCGCGTAGTCGGTCACCGGCGAGTCGATCACGAACGCGTCGACGTCGA
This sequence comes from Burkholderia sp. BCC0405, assembly GCF_902833075.1. Classification (NCBI taxonomy): domain Bacteria; kingdom Pseudomonadati; phylum Pseudomonadota; class Betaproteobacteria; order Burkholderiales; family Burkholderiaceae; genus Burkholderia; species Burkholderia sp. BCC0405. Next base: position 26,051 of record NZ_CADFEO010000011.1, on the reverse strand, counting down.
GCCGCCGGCTCAGCGCATCGAGCGCGCGGTGGATGCGCTCGGGCGTATCGGCCAGCACCGTCGGGCGCAGCTCGTCGATCCGGTAGTCGGACGCGCCGCTCTGCCGCGCGAATTCGGCGGCCGCCTGCGCGCTAGCGAGATTGAAGCTCTGGCCGCCCGCGAACTGCAGCTTGAAGATCTTCAGCGGCCCGATCAGCTGCTCGGCCTCGTCGCGGGTCGGCGCGGCCACCGCGTACAGCGCGACCAGCGGTTTCGTGCCGCCCGCGCTGCGGTACGCGTCCAGCGAGCGTTCGAGGTTCGCGTCGTCGCCGTTGAAATGCCCCGCGTAGCAGAAGCGCCAGCCGTTGCGCGCGGCGAGCGCGCCGCTGTCCGGCGAGCCGCCGAGCAGGACGCGTTCGGGCGGCTGCGGCGGCACCGGCATCGCGACGGCGCCGGCGAGCGGGTGATCCTCGGCGACGCCCCAGCCGAGAAACGCGTCGAGCTCCGCGAGCTGGCCCGCGAAGTCCGGCTTGCGCGCCTTGTCATGGAACCACTGCAGCGCGCGGGTGGTCAGCGGCAACCCGCCGGGCGCCTTGCCGATGCCGAGATCGACGCGGCCCGGCGCGAGCGCGGCCAGCACCTTGAAGGTTTCGGCGACCTTGAACGGGCTGTAGTGCTGCAGCATCACGCCGCCCGAGCCGACGCGGATGCGCGACGTGTGCGCGAGCAGGTGCGCGACGACGATCTCCGGCGCCGAGCTTGCGAAAGCCGGCGTGCCGTGATGCTCGGCGACCCAGAAGCGCGCGTAGCCGAGCTGCTCGGCGCGTTGCGCGAGCGTCGTGGTGAAGCGCAGCGCGTCGGCGGCGTTCGCGCCGTCGGCGATCGGACTCTTGTCCAGCAGCGAAAGCGAATAAGACATGGTGGGCGACGTTCCTGCGTGAGCGTGGATGGATGGGGCGCGCGGCGCTCAGATTTTCGGCAGCCCCGGCGGATTCGTGCGCGACTGGTCGATCGCTTCCGACGTGAGGTTCCAGCGGTCGAGCACCTGCTGGTAGCGGCCGTTCTTGATCAGCCCGTTCAGTGCGGCGGTGAGCGGATCGGCGAGACCGCTGCCGCGGCGCGTCGCGATCGCGATGTCGGCCGTGCGCGGCCAGCCCCCGCTGATCGCGCCGACGAGGCGCGTCTTGCCTTGCTGCGCGCTCTGGTACGCGAGCACCGAGTTCACGCTGAACACGGCATCGGCGCGGCCCGACTGCACGGCGACGATGCGCATCGCCTGGTCGTCGTAATACTGGATCTGCACGGGTTTCAGCCCGTGCGCGACGTTCTCGCGATCCCAGGCGAGCAGGATCTTTTCCTGGTTGGTGCCGGCGTCGGTCACGACACGCAGCCCCGCGACGTCCTTCGGCTCGCGGATCGCCTGGATCTTGCTGTCGTTGCGCACGTAGAAGCCGACCAGGTCGTGGCGGTACGACGAGAAATCGAACTTCTGCTTGCGCTCCTCGGTGACGGTGACGTTCGAGATCACCGCGTCGACCTTCCCCGATTCGAGCGCGAGCGGCCAGTCGGCCCACGCGAGCGCAACGATCTTCAGCTTGCGGCCGAGGCTGTCGGACACGAGCTGGCCGACGTCGGCGTCGAAGCCGATCACCGTGCGTGCATCGGTCGCATACGAGCTGATCGGCGGCAGGCTCGGCGCGATGCCGATCGTCAGCGTGCCGGGCTCGGCGAACTTGAACGACGCGGGCACCGCGCGCTCGACGGCCGCATCGGCCACGCCGCGCGGGCGGCCGCGCTGTTCGGGGCTCAGGTCGAACGTCGCGGCGGCCGCGGCTGCGGCGAACACGGTCAGGCCGATCAGCGCGGTGGCGAGCGTGCGCGCGGCACGGGAAGAAAGCGGTACGGCTCGTTGCATGAAAGCGTCCTGTGGTGGCAAGCGGAGATCGGAGGGAGGCAGGGGGCGGTCGCGCTCAGCGCGACAGCACCGGTTCGGGCACGGGCGCCCACAGGTCGGCCAGCGTCGACGTGCGCGACGGATCGGCGAGATCCTTGCCGAACCGCAGGTGGTCATACGCCTCGGGCGCGATCGACGAATCGAACAGCCGCGTATAGCCGGTGCGGTCGTACAGCGCCCATGCTTCGGGCTGGCGAAAACCGGTGGTCAGGTAGACGCGGCGATAGCCTTGCAGCACGGCGCGCAGTTCGAGCGCCTCGACGATGAGGCGCGCGAGGCCCTGGCGGCGCAGGTCCGAGCGGGTCCAGATGCGCTTGAGCTCGGCGGTCTGCGCGTCGTAGCGCTTGAACGCGCCGCCGCCGATCGTTTCGCCGTCGCGCAGCAGCAGCACGAAGGCGCCTTCGGGTGGGGCGAACCGTTCGGCCGGGTAGCGTGCGAGCTCGTCGCGTGCGGACGCGCGGCTGTCGGGGCGATACGCGTGGTAGCGGGTCGAATACTCGTCGATCAGCGCGTCGATCAGCGGCTGCGCGCGGACGTCGAGCGGCGTCGTGTCGATGAGGCGGTCGGTCGTGGCCATGGGCATCGCGAAGGGCGCGCGATGCGGACGTTCCTGGCGGGGTGCGGGCACGCGGCCCGTCCGGTCTGTTCCGTTATCGCGGCGCGGTTGTCGTGATGGCGGCGGCCGGTGCGTTTCCTGCTGCGATGCAGATGGCGGGCCGCCGCCGTTTTGAACACGTTAGCGGCGCGGCCGGCAAAGGCGAACGAAGCAATTTCGATAAGGATTTCGCGGCAGGCGTCAGAAGGCTTGCAGCGGGAGCGGGGTGGGGCGGAACGCGCGTGCGTCGAAGGCCGTGCTTCACGCATGCGCCACGCCGAATGACGCGAGCCTACGCGGCCCGCACTTCGGCGAGCAGATCCGGATGACGATCCAGTATCCTGAGCAGCTTCACGAGGGCGAGCGGCGGGTTCGTCTTGCCGGTTTCGTAGCGCGAGAACGCGTTGACACCGCCACCGAATATCTCGGCCGCCTCGCGCTGATCCAGCATCAGCTTCTTGCGTACCTTCGCAATGTACTTCGGGTCGACGATGGTCGCGTTCACCTGCTTGTTGAATTCGGTTATCGCGTCGCCGAGACGGGTCGCCTCGTCGAGGTCGAGAACCGACTCTCCGCAGGCCGGGCAGAAATCACCGGTGATATCGCGGACGACCGTCGATCGACCCTTGTACGTATAGGGAATGTCTCGTGTATCGCGGACCAGCTTGGCGGCACCGCAGGCAGGGCATTTCATTTTCACCGCTCCTTGAAAGACACGACCAGGACGTCGTCGACCACAGTCAGCTTCAGATACACGTCGCCACGCACGGTACGAGGCTTATATACGTCTTGCCAGATCGTATGGTCGGCATATGTCGTCATGCTCTTGTAGAAATCGTCGGCGGTCAGCGACATGACGATACCGACCGCCTCCCTTTCCGTAAAACCGAGTTGCCGGGCGCCCGATACCGCACTCGCGGTCAAACGCACGTTGCCGTTCTCGATGAGTGTTCTGACTCGAGACAGCTTGCAGTGAGGTGTGCTCTTTTCCATCTGCGATCATAACCAAAAGGGTTAATTTGTCAAGTTGGTTAATGGCGCACGCGTGCCGTCCGCCATGAATGGCAGACAGCACGGGAAAGAGATGAATCCGGAATTGGCCTATTGGCCGATGGTCGGCGCCGCGGACGGCTCCGCCAGCTGAAACAGGCAATCGCCGCGCCGCACCTGCGCGGGCACGCGCTTGCACACCACTTCGCCGTCGCCCTTGAACCGGTGCAGCACCGGCTCGCGCAGCGGCGTATCGGGGAAATGCACCCACGCGGCCGGCTGCCCGGCCTTCACCTGGTCGCCGAGTTCGACGAGCGGCTCGTACAGCCCGCGCTCGTATGCGTAGACGAAATGGCGCTCGCCATCGACGCGCATGAAGCGCGGGACGGTCGGCGGCGCGTCGGGCACGAGCGCGCCGCGCAGCAGCCCGATATAGCCGAGGTAGTGCAGCAGCCCGTGGCGGCCCATCTTGATCAGCGACGGATCGGCCATGCCCGCGCCGCCGAGTTCGGTCACGATCGAGATCGCGCCCTGCCGGCGCGCGGCCGATGCCGAATGGACAGGATTCGGCGCGTGCAGCAGCGCGTTCTGCAACCCGAACGCGACCAGCAGCCCGTTGAGCTTCGCGGCTTCGTCGGCGTCGAGCGGATCGATCGCGAGCATGTTGCCGCCCTGGTACAGCAGCGAACTGCCGCCCGAATGCAGGTCGACCAGATACTGCGCGCGCGACAGCAGCGCATGCTCGATGTAGTGGGCGATCATCTGCGTCGGCGTGCCGGTCGGGTCGCCGGGGAAACTGCGGTTCAGGTTGCCTTCGTCGAGCGGCGACACGCGCAGGCCAGCATCCGCCGCGGGGAAATTCGCCATCGGCAGCAGGATCAACTGCCCGCTGATCATCTCGGGCTCGATCTCGCGCATCAGTTGCGACACGATGATCTGGCCTTCGTACTCGTCGCCGTGATTACCGGCCATCACGAGCGCGACCGGGCCGTCGCCGTTGCGGATCGACGCGATCGGGATCGGCAGCCAGCCGTACGCCGAGCGGTGCACGGAATGCGGCAGCCGCAGGTAGCCTGCGTGCTTGCCCGGTGCGTCGAGATCGATTTCGCAGTGGATGGGATTGCGGTGTGAGGAAGAGGCGGTCATGGCGGCATCGTTCGAGGAACGGAATCTGCCATCTTATCGGGAAACGACCGCTGCGCGGCGCACCGCGCCGAACGCCGAACGCCGTCAACCGGCAAGCGCATCGATGCGTACCGGCGAGTTGCAAAGCCGATGCGCGAAACCCCGTGCGATGTTGCAGCGATGAACGGCATGCCGGTCGGCCGGCGGCATGCGGGCCTGATGTTTCGCGCCGGCCCTTTGCTGCGACAGGGCCGGCGCGTGCAGCCGGCTTAGCGGCCCGATGTTTCAGCTTCGAGACGTCCTTCTTCCCACAGTGCCCAGAGACGGCTGCCGGCGCGATACGGATTCGCGCGGCGCGCGCCGTGATCGGCGATGCCCTGGCGAAATGCGCCGTACAGCGTCAGCGGCGGATTGTCGACGCATCGGGCTTCGCGCACGGCCGGCATGCGGCGTTCGGAGACGAGCCGGCGGATCAGCGACGCGCCGTCGATCACATCCAGTTCGTCGATGGTTTCGCTGCGGCTGAGGACTTCGACGGTATTCATGTTGGGTCTCCCTGACCACCTGTTTCCCTGACAGGGAGCAATAAGAGTGCCAGGTTGAAAAAACCTGGACTGCATCGATCGTGCCGGCTTCTGCGGCCAACGTGATGGGCGGTGAGCGGCGATGTTACGGAACACGTCACGTGACACGCGAACGTGCGACGCCACGTGCGGCGACGCAAAGCGTTTCGGAATTGAATCGCCGGGAGGATGCGGAGGCGGGTGAAAGCGGGAGATGCAGCCGGCGCGCGCCGGCAGGTCAGCTCGCGGTGACGGGCGTGACCCGGCTGCTGCCGCTCGAATAGAAGCGGTAGATGCCCTTGCCGGCCGACTTCGCGTCGTACAGCGCGCTGTCGGCCTGCCGGATCAGCTCGTCGGGAGAGCCGTGCCCGTCGTCGAGCGCGATGCCGATGCTGATCCCGAGGCTCACCGTCGCGCCGATCGACAGCGTGTACGGCGCCGAGATCTGCCGGATGATGCGGGCGGCGAGAAGCGAGCAAGCGTGCATCGTCGTGTCGTCGATCGCGACGACGAATTCGTCGCCGCCGATTCGCGCGGCCAGCTCGCCGGGCGGCAGCGTCTTGCCGAGCCGCTCGGCGACCTGCGTCAGCACGTCGTCGCCGGCCTGGTGACCGAACCGGTCGTTGATCGCCTTGAAGCCGTCGAGGTCGAGATACATGACGGCGAGCGCGGGGCCCGGCATGCGCGGCCGGCGCGCGAGCCTCCGCTGGAGCTCGGCATGCAGCTCGTGGCGGTTCGGCAAACCCGTCAGCGAATCGTGCCGCGCGAGATGCCGGATGTGCTGCTCGGTCCGGCGGCGCGCGGTGACGTCCTCGACGATGATCACCGCGTTGCCGTCCGGCACGCGGTGGCGCGTCAGTTCGAGCTGGCGGCCGTCGGCGAGCACGATGTCGAACGGCTCCGGTTCGTCGCGGGTCAGCCAGACATCGCACTGCGCGGCGAGACCGGCGCCGCCGGGATCGCACATGGCGTTCGTGCCGAGCGCGGCGACGACGTCGGCCAGCGGCGTATCGAGCATGATCTCGCGCGGCGAGCCAAACAGCTGCGCGGTGCGGCGGTTCGCGACGATCACGCGCGTCTCGCTGTCGATCATGCACAGGCCGTGCGGCATGTAGGTGAGGGCGGCGTCGAAGTGTGCGACGAGTTCGGCGTTGCGCTGGCGCGCGGCGATCAGCGCGACGAGCACGCGGTAATGGCGCTGGACGACCGTACGCATGGCCGCAAGATAGATCGCGAGCGGCGGCAGCAGCAGCCACGCGCCCGGCCGGTCCGCCAGCACGGCGCCGAGGCCGATCGGCAGCACGCCGAGTGCGACCTGCGTCATCGCGAGCCGCGGCAGCGCCGAATTGCGCGAAGCGATCCCGCCGAATACGCCGCCCGCGACCATCACCGACAGCGTGCCGAGCTCGACGTCGACGGCGTCCACGCAGCCCATCACGCCGAGGCCGAGCACGTAGCACGCGGCGAGCGACACGGGCGCATAGCGCCTCGCCCAGTATTCGGCACGATCGTCGCCGGCGTCGCGGCGCACGGTGTAGGCGCGCACGATCGCGAGCCGGGCGGCGAGCAGGCCGATGTCGACGATCAGCCAGACGAGACACCAGAGTTGCTGCAGCCGGATCAGCGCGACGGCCGCGACGAAGCCGCTCGCGAGCCCGGACATCGCCATCGGGCGGATATCCTCGAACAGCGTGACCAGCATCGACGGGCGCAACGCCGCCGTGACACGGTGGTTGCCGGAGGAAGGAGTGGCGAGAACGGAGTGCAGGAGAGATGCCCTGACTGCCATGGCTTTTGACCTCGGCACGATGTCGCGATGGCCGGCGGCGCCCGCACGGCACGTAGCGGAAGCGCCGGCAAGCCGGATACGCGCGACATTACCATGAAACACGGGCCGCGCGGGGTGCCCGGGAGCATGGCAGGAGCAGCTCATCGACACGGGACAGCACCCGGCCGCTGGTCGTCAACCGCGCCTGCGAAATTGTTGCGCATTCGAAGGAGCGGACGCAGGATCGTTGCGAGCGGAACGATGTACGGTGGCCGACCGGAGACCGGCCGCGATGCGTGGCGCGCTTGCCCGTCGGCAGATGTCGATGCCGGCCGAAGCCGGTGCGACCGGAGGCAAACGCGCGCAAATCGCCGACGCATTGCGCGCCGCGACCGTCCGCCGCAGCCCGTATGAATCCCGTTATAAGAAATTCAATAAGTATTTCATGCGGGAAATACTATAGGCGATATATCAAAAACAATGCCAGAATGCGCGCCGCTCCGAACGTCGCGACACCCGATCGCCGTCCGAGCCGCCTCAGGAGGTTCCCCCCAATGAAAAACCACGGCCTGTCACGGCGGGGTTTTCTGAAAGCCAGCGTGCTGGCGGGCGTCGCGGTGTATGTCGCGCCCCTTGGCAGCCGCGCATTCGCGGCGCTCTTCGAAGAAAAACTCCTCACCCCGGTCAAATGGGATAGCGTCACCGGCATCCCCCAGTTCCGCATCGACGGCATCGCGAAGGTCACGGGCTCGAAAGTGTTCGCCCGTGACGTGCGCGCAGCCGACATGCCGCACTGGCCGCAGCAGCAGTCGCATGCGCTGATCCTGCGCGTCACGCAGGCCGACCGCACGTACGAAGGCTTCGACCTGTCGCTGCTCGGCGACGACCTGACGCCGGACCGCGTGGTCACGGCCGACGATCTCGTGCGCGACGGCGTCGCGTTCCCGGCGTTCTACGGCGACGACATGTTGCTGCCGGCCGGCAAGACGCCCGCGTATCTCGGCCATGCGGTGGCGATCCTCATCTACCACGACTTCGCGCGCTTCCGCTTTGCGAAGAACGCGCTCAAGTTCCGCGACGACGTGATCCGCTACGGCGCGGTCACGGGCCCGCTCGAGCGCGATCCGTGGGGCACCTTCCGCTACGTTCGGGTGGGCGGCAAGACGGCCTATGACGACGACGTCTATTCGAGCCTGAAGGACGCACCGATCTTCCCGAGCATGATGCGCAAGCACCTGCCGGTATGGCCGGACGGCAAGGAGCACGGCAAGCTCGACGAGCAGGGCATGTTCCTGGCCGGGCAGATCGCCGGCGAGCTCGACCATCCGCCGGCCGACTGGCTCGTGTTCGACCGCGAGTACAGCACGCAGTCGGTCGATACGTCCGCGCTCGAGCCGGACAACGCGAACTGCTGGTATGACGCCGAGACGCAGTCGCTGCACCTCGTCGTGCCGACCCAGTCGCCGCTCGAAGTGGCGCAGAGCGCGGCCGAGATGGTCGCGAAGTGCCGCTTCCCGGTGAAGAAGCTGTTCGTGCATCCGTGCTACACGGTCGGCTACGGCTCCAAGGATCACTTCAACGTGCCGTTCTACGGCCTCGTCTGCGCGCTGTACGCGGACGGCCGCCCGGTGCGCTTCGCGAACGACCGCTACGAGCAGTTCCAGACGTCGCTGAAGCGTCACGCGTTCAAGATGCATTACCGGATCGCGGTGGACCGCAACACGGGCCTGCTGCAGTCGTTCAAGGGCGACTTCGAGGCGAACGGCGGCGGCCGCTGCAACTTCTCGCCGTCGGTCGCGATGGTGGGCGCGACGGCCGCGCAATCGATCTATTACTTCCCGAAAAGCGACCTGGCCGCGGTCGCGATCGCGTCGCGCGCGATCGATGCCGGCTCCGCACGCGGCTACGGCACGCTGCAGAGCATGGCGGCGACCGAGATGGCGGTCGACGAGATCGCCGCGCAACTGAACATCGACCCGATCGATTTCCGCCTGCGCAACGCGCTGCGATCGGGGATGAAGAACACGCAGGGCGCGATTCCCGCCGGCGCGCTGCGCGTCGACGAGGTGCTGGAACGCTCGAAACAGCATCCGCTGTGGACGCACCGCGCCGCACGCAAGGCCGACTACGAGGCCGCGAATCCGGGCAAGCGCTACGGCGTCGGCTTCGCCTGCGTGCAGAAGGATTTCGGCACGGGGGCGGAAGCGTCGTTCGCGAAGGTCGAATTCGACGAGAACGGCAAGGTGTCGCTGCAGCACACGGCGGCCGAGATCGGCACCGGGATGTCGACGTCGCAGGCCGTCGCGGTCGCGAAATGGCTGGGCCGCCCGGCAACGGACGTGCGCGTGGCCCTGACCGAATGGCCGGACCTGCCGGTCGAGACCAGCGGCGATCCGTACCTCATGTCGCAGGCCGACCAGGATCGCCTGAGCGCGAACCCGCGCTGGTCGCCAAGCTATGCGTCGCCGTCGAGCGCGACGAACTCCGCGTATTACTTCACGCACAGCACGCGCGAAGCCGCGCGCGCGGTGTTCCGCTACGGCCTGTGGCCGGCCGCGATGTCGATCTGGACGCGCGGCCTCGGCGGCGGGCAGGCGGCGCCGTACACGATCCGCATCGAGGACGCGCGCTGGGTCGACGGCAAGCTGACCGCCGACGGCCTCGAGCCGCTGTCGTTCGAGCAGCTCGCGAAGCAGGCGCATGCGCTCGGCTTGCCGACCGGCGCCGTCGTGCACGTGTTCAACCGCTGGCAGTGGACCGACGCCGAGTTCGAAGTGGGCGGCGCGGTCGAGCGTTTGCCGATCGACGGGCTGTCGCTGCGCGTCGGCGCGCCGAAGACGGGTGACGACGGCCCGGTGCCCGGCACCGCCGCACCGGCCGGCGCGACCGCGATGCACGGCACGCTGGCGCCGACCGCGAACGGCTACCGCGTGCTGGACCGCAAGCGCGTGTTCATTCCGCCGACGAGCCGCAACAACGCGGCCGTCACGTACTACACGGCAGTCGGCACGCTGGTCGAACTGGCCGTGCACGAAGCGACCGGCAAGGTCGAGCTGCTCACGCACCACTCGATCATGGAATGCGGCAACCAGATTTCGCCGCAGCTCGTGTCGGGCCAGTTGCAGGGTGGTCTCGCGATGGGTATCGGCCATGCGCTGCACGAATACCTGCCGCTGTATGAAGACGGCCCCGGCAACGGCACGTGGAACTTCAACCGTTACCAGCTGCCGCGCGCGTCCGACGTCGCCGTCTGGACGCAGACGGGCGACGTGTTGCCGCCGCTGTCCGAGACCGATCCGCCGAAGGGCGTCGCCGAAGTGGTGATGATTCCCGTCGTCGGCGCGATCGTGAACGGCATCGCGCACGCGATCGGCCATCGTTTCACCGACCTGCCGGTGACCCCGCAAAAGATCCAGGAGGTGCTCGCATGACGACCGCCCAACCCGCGGCTTCGGCCGCGAGCGCCAGCGCCGCCGCGACCGGCGCTTCGGCGCCGAGCGCGGCTTCGGCCGCACCGGCATCGGCTCCGGCCGCTGTCGAGCGTCCGCTCGTCCGGTTCCAGTCGAAGCCGCTGTCGATCAATATCAACGGCAAGTCCGTCGGCCCGATGCAGGTGCCGGAAGGGCTGATGATGATCGAGTTCCTGCACGAATACGCGGGCCTCACCGGTTCGCGGCTTGGCTGCGGGCAGGGCATCTGCCACGCGTGTGTCGTGATCGTCGACAAGCCGGACGGCACGAGCGAGGAAATGCGCACCTGCATCACCGGCGCGCACTTCTTCCACGGCCGCTCGATCCGCACGATCGAAGGCCACGCGAAGCGCAACGAAGCGGGCGAAGTGGTCGAGCTGTCGCCGATCCAGCAGAAGTTCCTCGAGCATTTCAGCTTCCAGTGCGGCTACTGCACGCCGGGCTTCGTCAATGCGGCAACCGTGCTGATCGAACGCCTGAAGCGCGAGCCGATTGCGAAGGCCGACGTCGAGCACACCATCACCGAGGCGCTCGACGCGCACCTCTGCCGCTGCACGGGCTATGTCCGCTACTACGAAGCCGTCAAGGACGTGGTGCTGACAACGCCGGGACTCGTGAAGGACGCCGCATGAAACGCACATTCGCTCATCGTGCAGCGCGGGCAGCGGGCCGCCCCGTGCTCGCCGCGGCTTGCGCGCTGCTGCTCGCCGCGTGCGGCGGCCATGACGCACCGGCGTCGAACGCGGCGTCCGGCGCGCCTGGCGCCGACCCGATCGCACGCGGCCGCTATCTCGTCAAGGCCGCCGATTGCGCGGCGTGCCACACCGCGAAGGACGGCGCACCGTTCGCCGGCGGCGCGCCCCTCGAATCGCCGTTCGGCACGTTCTACGGCTCGAACATCACGCCCGACAAGGATCACGGGATCGGCAGCTGGAGCGCGGACGATTTCTACGCCGCGCTGCATGACGGCAAGGCTCGGGCCAAGCGCCTGTATCCGTCGATGCCGTACACGTCGTACCGTCAGCTCACGCGCGCCGATTCCGACGCGATGTACGCGTACCTGAAGACCGTCAGGCCGGTCGCGCAGGAAAACCGCGAGCACGAGCTGAAGTTCCCGTACAACCTGCGTTTCGGGATGGTCTTCTGGGACAAGGTGTTCCTGAAGGACAGCCTGCCCGATGCCTCGGCCGGCCAGTCCGCCGACTGGCAGCGCGGCCGCTATCTGGCGGGTGCGCTCGGCCACTGCGCGGAATGCCATACGCCGCGCGCGTTCACGGGGCAGCTCGACAGCGCGAAGCCGTTCGCCGGCGCCGCGCTCGGCCGCGTGGCCGCGCCCGACATCACGCCGGCCGGCCTGGCTGCGCGCGGCTGGACGGGCGCCGACCTGCAGACGTTCTTCGGCGTCGGCATCGCACCGCAAGGCTCGGCATTCGGCGAAATGTACCCGGTCGTGCACCTGAGCACGCAGTACCTGACGAAGGACGACCTGCGCGCGCTGTCCGTGTACCTGCTGGGCGATACGCCGCCTGCGCCGCAGCCGGTGAAGCCGGTGTCGGCCGACGCCGCGCAACTCGCGGCCGGCCGCTCGGTGTATCTCGCGGTCTGCGCGGGCTGCCACGGCTTCAACGGAGAAGGCAAGCCGCACGTGGCGGTACCGATGAACGGCAATTCGACGGTGCGCCAGGGTGACCCGCGCAACCTGCTGGTCGCGATGCTCGACGGCATCGGCGAGCAGAAGTTTGCCGGGTTCGAGAACCTGCAGCCGATGCCCGGGTTCGCGCCTACGCTGAGCGACGATGAACTCGCGCAGCTCGCGAACTACCTGCGTGCGACGTGGGGCGGCCAGCCCGCGAGCGTCACGCCGGCCGACGTGAAGGCCATGCGTTAAGTCGTGCCGCGGGGCGGGGCGTCGCGCGCGATTCAGCCGGTTTCCGGTGCGCGCGCGGATACTGAAGCGGAGGCCGCCGTCGCGGCGGCCCGCGATCAACGATAGACGAGATCGGCGCGGCGGTTCTGCGCCCACGAATCCTCGTCGTGACCGAGCGCGACCGGCTTTTCCTTGCCGAGGCTGACCGCCTCGAGTTGCGAGGCTTGCACGCCGAGCGTTTCGAGCGCGCTCATCACGGCCTGCGAACGGCGTTCGCCGAGCGCGAGGTTGTATTCGGACGTGCCACGTTCGTCGGTATTGCCCTGGATCAGCACGTGCCGCGCCGGATGGCTGCGCAGGTAGTCGGCATGCGCCTGCAGTAGCGACTGGTATTCGGGCTTGACGGAATACTGGTCGAAATCGAAGTAGATGCTGCGCTTCGCGAGCGGGCTGTTCGGATTGTTGAGCTCGTCGGCCGTCACCGTTGCGACGGCTTCGCTCGAGGGCGTCGGCGCCATGCCGGCATTCTCGGGCGTCTTGGCCGCGTGGTGGCAACCGGCCAGCAGTACCACGGTTGCCAGGACCGCAAATCGGTTCGTTTTGCTCATCGTTCGTCTCCTGCGGTTGACTGCGTTGAACGCGTGGGGCGTGCGATCGGCACGTCCGTATCCGGCCGCAACAGCGCGAAAGGTCCGGCGCCATGACGTGAATCATGTTCGTAAGCCGGTGGTGCGCCATATGAAAGAGTGTCGCGGCCGAAACGCCAAATCTCGGCGTCGCTGCAAACAGATTAGGAAAAATGTCACAGCGTGACCAGTTTCTCCGCATTTTTTTGCGCCGACGCGACAGGCCGGGCGGCATTCTTGCCGCCGTGCGGGCGATGCCACGGCGAAAAGGCCGCGCACGGGCGCGGCCTTTCCGGCTCGGGGCACGACGATCGGGCGGTACGGGAATGCATGCCTTGCGCGGTCGGCGCAGCAGCGTTGTGCTGCGCCGCTCCACGTCGCGTCGTCAGAACTTGTGCCGCAGCCCCAGTGCGACGACGACCTGGTTGCTGTTCGCCGACGGCGTCAGCGTCCAGACGGTCGCGTTGAACGCGGGATTGCCGTTGCCGCCGCTCACGCTCTGGTAGACGCCTTCGAGATACGCATCGGTGCGCTTCGACAGCACATAGTCGGCTTGCGCCACGACCTGGTTCCATTTCGGGCGCGTCTGGCCGGTGCGCGTGTCGAAGCGGCCCATCGTGTACGTGTATGCGGCCGAGAGGCTCAATGCGCGAGTGACGGAGAAGCGCCCGTCGACCGCGAAGTTGTCGAACACCAGCGATTCACCCTTCAGCGGTGCGATGCTGCCGCCCTGGAGCACGCCCGTCACGCCGTCGGTGGTCGAGTGCGACCACGCGACGCCGACCGAATGCGGCCCGAATGCATAACGGCCGGCCGCGGCCCAGATCTGCTGGTTGCCGCCGGTGATCGTCGCCGAGCCGTCGGCCGTGCCGAGTGCGCCATTCGGGTTCGGCGCATTGCGGTCGCGGCTGATCTTCAGGTAGCCGGCGCCGAGCTTCAGCGGCTCGTTCTCATACGACACGCCCGCGCTCCACGCCGCGTTGTTGGAGAACTGGCCGGCCGTGTTCGAGAACCCGTACATCGCGCCGAACCTCAGCCCGCGGTACGTCGGGCTCGTGTACTTCACCGCGTGGTTGATGCGCAGGTTGCGGTTCGAATCGTCGTTGTCGTACGGGTGCACCGCGAGGTTGCCGCCCCAGCCGGGGCCGGACGCGCCGAGCGGTGTCACGAAATCGAGGATCAGGTCGTACTGGCGGCCGAACGTGAGCGCGCCGGCAGTCTTCGAGCTCAGGCCGATCCATGCCTGGCGGCCGAACATGTCGACGCCTTTCTGCGACAGCGCGCCGGTAGTGCCCGAAAAGCCGTTTTCGAGCGTGAAGACCGCGGCCGTCCCGCCGCCCAGATCCTCGCGGCCGCGCAGCCCCCAGCGCGCCGCGTTCAATGCGCCGCTCGTCATCGCGACGGCGCCGCTGCCCGGCGAGCCGGCGCCGTGCGTGCGCTGATTGGTCGCGTAGGTGATCGACGTGTCGATCAGGCCGTACAGTGTCACGCTGCTCTGTGCGTGTACGCCGCCCGACACGAGGGCGGTCAGGCAGGTGGCAATGGCGGTCCCCGCGAGTCGCGTGCTGGTGTGCTTGTTCATCTTGTAGGAATGCATAGGAGTTTTTATCGTTTTCCCGGCCTGGCGGCCGGCGGATCGAGCGGCCATTATTGGAGATCGTGCGCGGGTCGATTAAGACGTTGCACAGGAAAGGTCCTCTGCGAAATCGCGCGGAATCGCGGCGAGGCGGAGGGGGCGATGTTCAGGCGGCGGGCGCGGCGGCCGTCGACGTACTCGGGCACGCTTTGGCCGCGACGGGCACGCGATGTTCGCGGCCGATCGCGCGATACCGCTCTGGTAGCCCTGTTAGTCCCGTTTCGGGCCGTTCGTCGCGACGAAGGCGCGGCTCGAGGCGCTGATTCATCCGAAGGAGGCGGTGACAATGGACGACGGCGTGAGGCCGTACATGATCCGCATGACGGATGTGTCGGACAACGTCGAGTAAGCCGTGATGAAAGCGGCTGGACGGTCGCTGCGTGTCTAGTCGCGGGCGATCGCCAGCGCCGTCGCGACATCGCCGCGGCGATACGCGGCTCGGACGGCCGCCGCCGTAGCCGCGGCGATTTCCGGCGGCGACGGCTTTCTCAGGCGCACGGCGACGCGCGGCAGCGATGCGAGCTGGGTCCGGAGGTCGACGATGAGCCGGCAGCAACGAGAACCGGCGGACGCGGCTTCCGGGTGAACGGCGGCGTCGGCAAGCTCGGCCGTCCACTCGACGCCGCGATGGCGCCTGGCTTCGTCGAGGCGCGGCAAATGGCGTGCGTCGCCCGATAACGCGATCAACAGCGCGGCCCATTGCGCGCCACGCCAGCCAACGGGCATGTCGCACGTGAGGTCGGCCAGCAGCGCGTCGTCCAGCACGGACAGGCTTTGCTGGCACAGGTAGTGGAAGTCGAGCGGCTGATAGCGGACCTGCGGGTAGTCGCGCAGCACGTGCCCGAGTTCGGCGCCGGTCGCGACGGCGGCGGCCAGGAATCGTTCGGCCGGCGCGGGACGGTTGAGCAGCAGCGTCGGCACGCTCCGGTAGAGCCGGTAGATGTCATCGGGGTGATAGTGCATCGCGAATGTCGGGGTGCTCGACCGGCGCGCGCGGTGCGCCGGTCAGGTTTTCTGCGGGTCGCCGGACAGCAGCGCCGTATAACGCCGCTGCATTTCATCGGGGGCGACCGTTTCGATCGCATGCCCGATCAGCCAATCGTAACCGAACGGGTCGCGAATCTTGCCCGAGCGCTCGCCGTAGAACTGGTCCTGGATCGCGCGTGTCGGCTGCGCGTCGCCCGAGCCCGCCCCGAACTGCTCCAGCGCATGCCGGAACGACGCAATCACCTTTTCGTGCTGCCCCATGCCCAGGTAGTCATTGCTGCACCACACTTCGATCGTCTTTCCCTGGTAATTCGCCAACGGGAAATGACCGGCGCTGCGTGAGAAAGTCAGAAAATGGCGATAGGCATCCGTCGATTTGAGTTGATCCAGCACATCGCCGAACACTTGGGCGTAGTTGAGTTTCGCTTCAACCGTAGACATTATTCCCACCCTTGGTTGCATCCAGTACGAAAGATATGGCCGGCGCTTGGTTGCCGGAACGGAAAATCATTAATTGACCGAATCAAGATGCCTCGACCGGAGTTGGCAATCGTTCTTATTTGATTTGCTGATTATCCGCAGTCGACCCGGACACAAAAATCAGAACGCACCGGCATCGTCGGTATCGACACTGACGATGGCCTTGCCGAGATTGCCGCCGGAAAGCATCGCGAGAAATGCCTCGACGATATTGTCGAAGCCCTTCGTGATCGTCTCCGGGGCGACGATGTCGCCGCGCTGGAGGTGAGGAATGGCGAATGCTTCGAGTTCCTGCTGCAGATTGGCGTAGTCCTTCACGAGGAAGCCCTGCAGCGTCAGGCTCTTGCCGACCACGTCGAACAGATTGCGTGGCGCGGCAGGCGGCTGCAGCGCGCTGTATTGCGCGACCGCGCCGATCAGGGCTGCGCGCCCGTGGTCTTTCAGGACGGCGATAGCCGCTTCGAGCTGCTCGCCGCCCACGTTGTCCAGATAGACGTCGATACCTTCGGGAATCCGTTCGCGCAATTGCGCGCCGACATGCCCTGGCCGATAAACGAACGCATCGGAATAACCGAGGCCGCTCGTCAATTGCCGCGCCTTGCGCTCGTTGCCGGTGCTTCCGACGATCCGGCTCGCGCCGAGCAGGTGCGCGAACTGGCCGGCCGCGGTGCCGACGCCGCCAGCGGCGGCCGACACATACAGGGATTCGCCGGGTTGCAGGCGGACGATGCGGGTCAGCGCGACCCACGCGGTCAATCCGGTGCCGCCCAGAATGCTCAACCAGGCGGTGAGCGGCACCCCGTCAGCGGGCCGGATTACCCGCAGCGCTTGCGCCGCCACCTGGGCGTAGGTGCGCCACCCCTGACGATGGAATACCCAGTCGCCGGGGCGAATCGATGTGTCGGCGCTGTGCAGCACCTGGCCGATGGTTCGTCCTTCCAGCGGCGCATGCAGCGCCCAGTCGCCGTCCATGCATTCGCGCATATACGGGTCGACCGAGAAATGCACGTTTCTCACCAGGACTTCGCCGGGCGCCAACGGCGCCAGCGGCTGCCGGACGAAACGGAAATGCTCTCGGCGTGGTTCTCCATGCGGCCGTTCGACCTGATGAACCAGCGTATTGTGGGACGGTTGATATCCGAAATTCATTTCGCTCATTAACTATCCAGAATGATTGATAACGTCCGGGGCGGCGCCGTGTTGAAGCGGCGATATTTATGCGGTGGCGATCGAATCGAAAGTGCGGGGAATTAAATTCGTTGTCAGTCAGATCATTGTTTGCAAATCCATGAATTCACCAAAACGATGCATGCCCGCATTGAGCGGGTTAATTTGAATCGATTTGCTTTATTTGTGTGGACATTCTGCATAACGGCAAGCACAATAAAAACGGCAAATTCAGAAATTTTTGCTTCCTCTTTTATGCGACTGATCGACCAGTTTCGTCGGCTTGGCGAGTTTCTCGACGAGCAGGGCAGCCAGCCCGGGTTGCCGGCACTGGCGCGGGCGTTGAACTGCACCGAGCGCAACGTGCGAGGCCTGCTGCGCAAGATGGAGGCGCAAGGGTGGTTGCGGTGGGAGGTGGCGCGTGGCCGTGGCCATTTCTCGAGGCTGACGATGCTGGTTGCCCCGCAGCACGCGGTGCTCGATCGCCTTTCCTGCCTGCTGGCGGACGGTGAGCTGGAGCAGGTGTTTGCGAGCCTCGGGGACGAGCAGCGCCAGCAACTGTTGAGGCGGCTTCCGGATTTTCTCGGAATCCATCCTGCCGGCTCGCACGGCCATCGCCTGCGCATTCCCCTCTATCGGGCGGTGGACGAGCTCGATCCCTACCGGGTGATCAGCCGGCTGGAGGCCCATCTGGTGCGGCAGATCTTTTCACGACTGACCGAATTCGACCGGCACACGCAGCGCGTCGTGCCGGCGCTGGCGCATCACTGGGAGCAGGAAGAGGCTGGGCGGGTCTGGCATTTCTGGCTCAGGCCGAACGTCGGTTTCCACGATGGCAGGCTTCTGGAGCCGGAAGATGTGCGGTACACCTTGCTGCGCATGCGCGACGAGCCGAGCTATTTCCAGCGCCTGTACCGGCATCTGCTCGACGTGGAAATCGGTGAGGGCAGGCGGATCGTATGTCGTCTCGGCGACGTTGATCATCTCTGGCCGCAGCGCCTCGCGGCCGCCAACGCGTCGATCGTGCCACGTCACAGGAACGCCGATTTTGCGCGCATGCCGATCGGCACGGGGCCGTTCAAGCTGACGCGCCACAGCGACTACCGGATCACGTTGTCGGCATTCGGCGATTACTATCGCGAACGCGCGCTGCTTGACGAACTGGATCTCTGGTTCCTTCCATCGACCGAGCAGGCGGACGGATTCGATCTCCGATTCGGCTACTCCGCGTCTCATGCACCGGAGAACAAGGGCATCGTGCGCGTGCAGGCGGGCTGCACCTACGTGGTCTGCAATGCCACGCGCGAAGCGTTCCGCGAGCGTGCCGACCGGCTGGCGCTGGCTGATTGGCTCGCGCCCGCCAGTTTGTTCGGTCACGACGATCCCGCGAGGCGGCCCGCGGCCGGGTTGCTACCGGCCTGGCGGCATCGCGTCGCGACGCCATCCGCCGAACCCTTCGTGCCGAAATACACCGAACTCACGCTGGTCACGGGGCAGACCCACGACGAACGCGTCCTGGCCCGTGCGATCGAGGCCAGACTGCGCGACGCGGGGATCAGGCTGCGTGTGTTGACGCTGCCCTATGCGGCGTTGATCCGGCGCGACTGGCTGGATTCGGCCGACCTGGTACTGGGCAGCGAGATCCTGCACGACGACGAGGATTTCGGATGCTTCGAATGGTTTGGGGCCGACAGTACGTTCCGGCAATGGATGCCGGAGGCTGCCGCGCTCGACCTGGACCGCCGGCTGCATGCGGTCCAGGCGCAAGCCGATCCGCGCGCGCGGATGGCGGAGTTCGAGGCCATCGGCCAGGAACTGGTCGATGCGGCGTGGCTGATTCCGATCTCGCACGAGCACCAGCATATCGAGCTGGCATCGCACGTTGCCGGCGCCGAGGCCGCGCCGCTGGGGTTCGTGTCGTTCGCCGAGCTGTGGGTGCGGTGATTCGTGCGCCGGGCGATGCGCAGGCTCTGCAAATACTGCAAGGGCGCCTGCTCCCGCGACCCGGCCGCGAGATGACAAAAGCCGATTCACCGAATCGCGGCCTCGCGCGCGGCGATATAATTCGCGCTCCGAGGGCATTCGAGCCCGGCGGCGAATACAAGACAAGAAGAAGCAGACATGGCTCAGTCTCAACCGCATGCATTGCAGCGTCCGCCCGCTGAAGTCCTGTATGCCGCCAGCTCGCCGAGTTGAAGGCGCAGGATGGCGGCCAACCACGTCCGCCGGGCTGGCAGTTGAGCCTGACAGCCGCCCGCGCATTCATTGCCGGCGATCGTGCGCTCGGCATTGCGCCGAAGATCGTCGCGCTGATTGCGAGCATCGAGCGCATGCTCGTCACGCTTGCCACCGGCCGCGGGCTGATGCTGGTCGGCGAGCCGGGTACCGCGAAATCGATGCTGTCCGAGCTGCTGGCGGCCGCGATCGGCGGCACGTCGACGCTGACGATCCAGGGCGGTGCATCGATCACCGAAGACCCGATCAAGTACGGCCGGAACTACGCGTTGCTGATCAACGAAGGGCCGAGCCCGCGCGCGCTCGTGCCCGCGCCGCTGTACCAGGGCATGCACGACGGCAAGATCGTTCGTTTCGAGGAAATCACGCGTGCGCCGCTGGCGGTGCTGGACTGCCTGCTCGGCATGCTGTCGGACCGCGTGATGGCGGTGCCCGAACTGCACGGCGAACACGGGATGCTGTATGCGCGCGAGGGCTTCAACATCATCGCGACCGCGAACACGCGCGACCGTGGCGTGAACGAGATGAGCGCTGCGCTCAAGCGGCGCTTCGATTTCGAAACCGTGTTCCCGATTCTCGATTTCGACAGCGAACTCGCGCTCGTGCGCGAAGCCAGCGCGCGCCTGCTGGCCGGCAGCGGCATTCCGGCGGCGGTGCCGCAGCCGGTGCTGGAACTGCTGGTCACCACCGGAATCGATCCCCGGCCAACCTGGAGCGCGCGCCCCAGCCGTCGGGGTGATACGTTACGCTGGGAATGTAGACCGGCACGGGCGTCGAATCGGTTGCCGCCGGGTGGCGTGCGTTCAGTACGAAACCGGGTGACGCCAGCGGTTGGCTCGCGTGCAGTCTATTCCGCGCCGGAGCAACGGCGCGGCTGGCCGTTCCCGCATGCGAGCTTATCGATAGTCCGGGCGGAACGACGGCCAGGGCTACCAGCAGCGGTATCGAAATGCCGTCCACTTCTCCTCACTGATTCAGGTTGATGGGGTCAATCCACGCAGCGACCAGGACTAGAGTAGCGATCGATGAAAGCACTTTGCACTACCCCTCACGCGCGCCTATATTTTAGGTCACGTGATGACATGATTCCAGAAAACTCCCGGTGTTCCAGGAGTTCGTGATGGCAGCAAGCAATCGAAAGGCCGGCGCAAGCGCCACGAAACACGACCTCGAACAGCTATCCGAATTCCGCTACCGGCTGCGGCGTTTTCTGCGTTTCTCGGAGGAAATCCTGCGTGCCGAGGGGCTGACGCCGTTGCAATACATGCTGATGTTGCACACCTGCGCGTTCCCGGACCGCTCGTGGGCGACAGTCGGCGAGATTGCCGAGCGGTTGCAGGCGTCCTCGCATGGCACGGTGGCGCTCGTTACCCGCTGTGAAGCAGCCGGGCTCGTCCGGCGCCAGACGAGCGAGCAGGATCGAAGGCAAGTGGAGATCCATCTGACAGAAAAAGGGGCGGATTGCTTGCGCAAGGTTGCGGCTTTGCACAAGTCGGAAATCCAGTCGTTTGGCTGGGCTTTCCAGGACGTCACCGATATCAACTGAGCGCGCGGCGTCGACATGCGCGGATGGCCCGGGACGGCCGATACCGGTCATACCGGTCGGTTGCCGCGATAACGGGCAGGGCGGGAGAACGAACACACACGCAGCAGGGGGAGGTCGTTTGCAAGGAGTGGCACATGAGCACGACCTCGAGCCTCGATCTGGAAGGCAAGCTCCGGCGTGACGCCGGAATCATCGGGCTGTTGTTCGCCAGCACGACCAGCATGGTCGGTTCCGGCTGGTTGTTCGGCGCCTATCACGCATCGCGCATCGCCGGCCCGCTGAGCATCGGCAGCTGGGTACTCGGCGCGGTCATCATCATGCTGATCGCACTGTGTTTCGCCGAGCTCGCGGCGATGTTTCCGCGCAGCGGAGCGCTGGTGCACATGAGCCATGCGAGTCATGGCGTTGGACTGGGCCGCATCTGGTGCGGCCTCCTGTTCCTTGCGTACGTGCCGGTTCCGGCGGTCGAGGCGGAAGCGATCGTCACGTACGCGAACAACTATCTTCCCTGGTTCATCCAGCCCGGAAGCGCAGGCTTGCTGACGGCCGTCGGCTTCGTCGCATGCGCGGGCCTGCTCGGCGTCATGGCATTGCTGAACCTGATGGTGATCCGCTGGCTGCTGGGCGTGAACTCGGCCATCACGTGGTGGAAGATACTCGTGCCGCTTCTGACGATTGCAGGCCTGCTGGGTGCGAGTACGCATTGGGGCGTCATGCAGGCGGCGCCTGGCAGCTACCATGTGTCCGGCATGTTCACCGCGCTGCCGGCCGCCGGCATCGTCTTCAGCTATCTGGGCTTTCGAACCGCGATCGACCTGGGCGGCGAAAGCGCCAATCCGCATCGAAACATCCCGCTGGCCGTGATCGGCGCGGTACTGCTGGCCGCCGTCATCTACATCCTGCTGCAGGTCGCGTTCATCTACGCGCTTGCGCCGGCCGATCTTGCCGCCGGTTGGAACAACCTCAGCTTCAAGGGCGAAATGGGACCGTTCGCGGGGCTCGCAACGACCCTCGGCATGGGATGGATGGCCACGCTGCTTTACATCGACGCCTACGTCTCGCCAGGGGGCACCGGCCTGATGTACGTCACCGGCGGCTCGCGCATCCTCTTCGCGTCAGGAGAGCTGGACGCAGGCCCGCGCATGCTGACGCGGTTGAATGCCAACAAGATTCCCTGGGTGGCCGTACTGATCATGTGGGCGGTCGGCGTGCTGTTCCTGATGCCGTTCCCGGCGTGGCAGCAGATGGTGAGCTATATCACGTCGATCACCGTGCTCACGTACGGGCTGGGGCCGGTCGCGCTGCTCGTCCTGCGACGCAACGTGCCGGAACTGCGGCGGCCGTTCCGCATGAGCGGGGCCGGGTTGATCGCGCCGCTCGCATTCGTGTGCAGCAACCTCGTCATCTACTGGACCGGCTTCAAGACCAACAACTTCCTGTTTTCGCTGGTGGCGATCGGCTTCGTCCTCTACGCGCTTCACCATCACGTCGTGTTGCGCCGTAGCGCGCGTGACTTCGGCTGGCAGCACATCGCGTGGTTGCTCCCGTGGTTCGGCGGGCTGTGGCTGTTGTCGTGGCTGGGCGGTATCGGCGGCGGCCTGGGCGTCATCGGATTCGGCTGGGACATTCTGCTGGTCGCCGCCTGGAGCGTGGTGGTGCTTGCGCTGGCCTTGCGCAGTGCGCTCGATGCCGGCGAGACGTCGGAGATGATGGTGCGCATGAACGAGACCAGTTGACGGATCGACGCACTCGACACAGGCGGGCGTCATGACATCGGGATCGACAGGAGGAGAGGACAGCGCGGCGGGCGAACTCGCATCGCTTCGCGTGGAAACCGGTCGCGTCCAGCGTTCGTCACAAACGGAAGACGACGCGTCGCCGATCGGCATGTATCGCCTGAGTTGCCTGGGGATCGTGGTCGGCGTCGTCACCGGAATCGGCGCCGTGGCATTTCGCGGCTTGATCGGCTTCGTGCACAACGCCTTTTTCCTCGGCCGATTGTCTGCCTCGTACAACGCGAGCGAGTTCACGCCGCCTTCCGTATGGGGGGCGTTCGTCATACTGGTGCCGGTGGTCGGTGGCCTCGTCGTGACGTGGCTCGTCTGCACCTTTGCGCCGGAGGCGAAGGGGCACGGCGTGCCCGAGGTGATGGACGCGATCTACTTCAAGCGCGGGGTGATTCGCCCGGTGGTCGCGATCGTGAAATCGCTGGCGTCCGCGTTCGCCATCGGCACCGGCGCGGCGGTCGGTAGAGAGGGGCCGATCATCCAGATCGGTTCGGCGCTCGGCTCGACGCTGGGACAAGCCGTCAGGATGACTGCCGGCCAGCGCATCACGCTCGTGGCCGCGGGCGCGGGTGCCGGGATCGCCGCCACGTTCAATACGCCGATCGGCGGTGTCCTGTTCGCGACCGAACTGATGATGCCCGAAATCAGCGTGAACACGTTCCTTCCCGTCGCGCTGGCAACCGGCACGGCGACGTTCGTCGGACGGTTGTTCTTCGGCAGTGCGCCGGCGTTTCTGGTGCCGGCCCAGCTGGGCGCGATTCCCGATCGTCCGGGCAGTGTGCTGACACTCCTGCTGTATGCGGCGCTCGGCATTGTCACGGGTACCGGTGCCGCACTGCTGACCCATGGACTGCATTTTGCCGAGGATGTCTTCGAGCGTATTCCGGGCCGCTATGCGCGTCACGCGCTGGGGATGTCGCTCGTCGGGGTGACGATCTACCTGCTGATGCGTTTCGCCGGGCATTACTACGTCGAAGGTGTGGGATATGCAACGATTCAGGCGCTGCTTTACGGACAACTCGGCGGCTGCCTGTTCCTGATCACACTGGCGCTCTGCAAGACCCTCGCGACATCGATCAGCCTCGGCTCGGGATCCTCGGGCGGCGTGTTCTCGCCGTCGCTGTTCATCGGTGCGGCATTGGGGGCGGCGTTTGCCGCATTCGTCCAGGCGGTACTGCCCGCGGCACCCGTCAGCGCGCCTGCGTTCGCGATGGTCGGAATGGGGGCGATGGTGGGCGGCGGAACCGGCGCGGCGATGACGGCGGTCGCGATGATCTTCGAGATGACCCGCGACTACGACATCGTGCTGCCCATGATCATCGCCGTGGCGGTCAGCCTTGCGACCCGGCGCCTGCTTTGCCGCGAAAGCATCTATACGCTCAAGCTCGCGCGTCGCGGTCACGTGATTCCGAACGCTTTGCATGCCAACATGTTCCTCGTCCAGAGCGCGGCGCAAGTGATGGAGACGGACGTGCTCGTGCAGGACGCCGAGGTACTGTTCCGTGACATTCTGGGCAATCTGGACGGCCCCCCGTTCCGCCACGTGGTTGTCACGCGATCGGGCCGGATCGATGGCGTGCTTCGCATCAACACCGGATTGCGCCGGGCCATCTCGCACGATCATCTTTCGGTGACCCTCGGTGCGCTCGCTCAACGCAATTTCATCGTGGTCGCGCCGGGTGAAGCGGCGTTCGATGTGATCAGCAAGCTGCGACAGAAGCACGCGACCATGGCGGTGGTCGTGACCCGGCCTGAAGAAGAAGGCGCAATGGAAGTGGTCGGGGTCATTGCCAAGGAGCACATCGCGGATGCAGTGGCGAGCAGCATCAGGATCTTTCCCGAGAACCGGCGCGAAACGGAGCGCAGCCGGCGGTCAGGGGCACGGCATCGTGACGGCCACGCGCCGACGCGGGCCGAAACGCCTGCCGGCAAGGAGGGGCAGCATGAAACTCAGCGTTGAGCTGGCCGTTCTGCGTCGGCGCCTTGCGGTGGCCCTGCATCTTGATGAATGGAGGGAAGTGCTGGCCGGCAATCTGGAAGACGAGGCGAGCGACGATCGCGAGTGGGTCATCGTCTACAGAACGGCGAATGGATATTGTTGCCTTTACCGGGGGAAGCCGGTCGAGTTCGATGAACGCTCCGATGTGCAGTCATGGTCCGCCGAGATGGACGTCCGGACGTACTTCATAGGCTTGTGACCGCGATATCGGTGCCGAGCCGTTTCCGCCGGTCAATGCGTGGCGGGAGCGTCATCGATAAACGATGTCCGCGCGACGATTCTGTGCCCACGATGCTTCGTCGTGGCCCAATGCAACCGGCTTCTCCTTGCCGAAGCTGACTGCCTCGATCTGCGAATCGGGCACGCCGAGCGTTTCAAGCGTGCGAAGCACGGCCTGCGACCGGCGCTCGCCCAACGCGAGGTTGTACTCGCTGGTGCCGCGTTCGTCGGTATTCCCCTGGATCAGGACGTGTCGCGCCGGATGAAGACGCAGATAATCGGCATGCGCCTGCAGCAGCGACTGGTATTCAGGCTTCACTTCATAGCTGTCGAAATCGAAATAGATACTGCGTTTCGCGAGCGGGCTGTTGGGGTTGTTCAATTCGTCGGCCATGGCCGACGGCGTCCCGATCGCCTGACCATTTGCGGCCTCCTGATTCATCATGCCGGCAGTGCTGGACGTCTTCGTCGCGGAATGGCACCCGCCGAACAGGACCAGGGCCAACACCACCGCATATCGCATCAAGCCTTTCATCACGGGTCTCCCGAAGAGGGCGTTCGATCGAACGGAATGGGTCGCGGATCAACGGAACGGGGCGCGGCATCGCTGCGGGAAGCGCAGTGAACCGAGCGGTTCCTTTTTGACGGGCGACGGAGTTTTGTAAATGAACTGAAGGGCGAATCGAAAGATTTTCCGGTTCACGCGGATCGGGAAGATGACCACTCTTTACTAGAGTAGGAGAAATGTCACATCGTGACTAGTTGCCATGTTACGATGCGGAAATTCTGCGAAATTGTGAATTCAGATGTGCTTCCTCAGCTCACGTCACTCGACGTCCGGCCGTCCCGGTACGAAAGGCCGGGGCGAGCCTCTTGAACCCGGCTGCCCAGCTGGGTTTTTTTTGTCTGTTGTTGGATCTGTTCGGTAAATCGCGTCAACGATGTCCCAGTCGCCCACCGTGTCTTCCCGCATGACTGCGCCCGAATTGCGCGCGACCGCGTCGCTCGCGGCGATCTTCGCGCTGCGCATGCTCGGCCTGTTCATGATCATGCCGGTG